>JAFDET010000413.1 GCA_019310195.1 Deltaproteobacteria bacterium | reverse complement strand
GACCAGCCTGGAGGAGGCCGAGCAGACCCTGAACGTCCGGCTGGGCGACGAGGAGCAGGCTCGCGCCAGCACCTCCGAGAAGCGGGCGGCCTTCGAGCGCGAGGCCGAGGCGGTGCGCACGGCGGAGGACGAGGCGCGCGCCCTGCGCGGGCGTGAGGGCTCGTCCCGCGAGGCGCTGCAGCAGTCGGAGCTGGTCCTCCGCGAGCGCGAGCTGGGGCTCCAGCACCTGGAAGACCAGATCCGCGACAAGTGGGGTGTGGACATCGCCACCTGGACGCCCCCGGATCCCGAGGCCGTGGTCATCGCCGACAGCGCTGCGTCGGAGCAGGAGGACGAGGAAGCGGCTCTGGCCCAGCTGGCGGCGCGGGACGTGATGCAGCTCTCCCGCGAGGAGCGCCGCGAGCGGGTCGACGAGGTGCGCCGCAAGCTCGAGGCCCTGGGCGACGTGAACCTGGGTGCCATCGAGGAGCACGAGGAGCTGGCGGAGCGTTTCCGTTTCCTGTCCGAGCAGAAGACGGACCTGGAGACCACCGTGGCTTCGCTGCGCGATGCCATCACGCGCATCAATCGGACCAGCCGCAAGCGCTTCCGGGAGACCTTCGATGCGGTCAACGAGCGCTTCCAGAAGAACTACCCGCGCCTCTTCGGCGGCGGCAAGGCCAGCCTGTTCATGGCCGAGGACGAGGACGTGCTGGAGGCCGGCGTGGACATCCAGGCCCAGCCGCCGGGCAAGCGGCTCCAGAACGTGAACCTGCTCTCGGGCGGTGAGAAGACGCTCACGGCCATCGCGCTGCTGATCTCGCTGTTCCAGGTCCGCCCCTCGCCTTTCTTCCTGCTGGACGAGGTGGACGCCGCCCTGGACGACGCCAACGTGGGCCGTTTCAACGACATCGTGCGCGAGATGGCCGAGGAGTCGCAGTTCCTGGTCATCACCCACAACAAGCGCACCATCGAGATCGCCGACGTGCTCTACGGGGTCACGATGGAGGAGAAGGGCGTCAGCAAGCTGGTCGCCGTCGATCTGCATTAGAATCTCCCCCGGGGGAGGCTTCGCGCGCAAGCAACTTCCCGGTCTTAAGGATCACAAAGGGTCCGCCGATGAACCTGAGTGAGGGAAACCCCACTTGGAAGGGCGGGGTCTCCCTCGGGGGATCAATTGGCGGACCCGAACTCCGAAGCGCCGAATGTGCCCGGGCGACGGCGGCGCAACTCCGACCGCAGGCAGCGGCGGCGGCGGCGCGCGGTCCTGCTGGTGCTGCTGGCCTCGCTGGTCGGTGCGGCGGTCTTCGCGCCGGATCTGGTGCAGCTGGTGCGCAAGAGCGCTCCGGGCGTCCGTCAGCAGCAGCGTCCGATTCGCACGGCGCGCCCCCGCGTGCACCGCCAGTGGCGCTTCGACTTCTCCATGGGTCCGATCCTCGAGCTGATCGAGCAGGGCATCCGACTCGAGCCCTTCGACCTGCGCCGCCCGCTGCGGATCCCGTTCACGCTGAGCTCTCGGGCGCCCGGCGGCGACATCCTGCTCTTCGAGCCGGCCGGCTACCTGCCGCCGCTGGTTCCCTCGAACTCCAGTCCGCTGCCGACCCTGCGGGGGCCGCGGTCGCCTACGCTCCCCAGCTGGCCGGGCTGGACGCCGCAGGGCGGCATCCCCAACAACTACCCCGACTTCGACCCGGAGCTCACCAAGGGCGACAACCCGCTGGACCCGCCCGGCTCGCCGCCCGAGACGGTGCCGGGGCGGCCAGACGACCCGACGCCGGTTCCCGAGCCGGCCATCCTGCTGCTGCTGGGCTTCGGGCTGCTGGGCCTGGCGATCATGGGCGCGCGCCCCTCGAACTAGTCGCGTAGCTCCCAGGCCGGGTTACCCTCCGGGCCCTCATGGGTTCCAGTCTGCTCGGTTCACTGGCCGCCTGGGTGACGGCGAATCCCGCCGTGGCGGTGTTGACGCTCGCCCTGGCGCCGCCGCTGGTGGCCGTGGTGCTGGCGAGGCTCTTCGGTCGCCGCGAC
>JAFDET010000412.1 GCA_019310195.1 Deltaproteobacteria bacterium | reverse complement strand
CCAGCACGCCCGCCGCGACCCACCCCATGAAGTGGGACAGGTCGGGAAAGAACACGTCGAAGATTCCCTTCGCCAGAAGCCCCACGGCGGTGCCCATCACCACGCCGCCCACCGCACCCTCGACGCTCTTGCCCGGCGACACGGCCGGTGCCAGCTTGTGCTTGCCGTAGGCGCGGCCCGCGAAGTAGGCGCCCGCATCGCACCACACCACGATCGAGAGCGTGAAGACCATCAGGAAGGCACCGGTGTCCGGCACGATTCCCAGCTCCAGCACGGCGTCGGCCCCGTACTTGGACACCACCGCATCCTGGAAGAATCGCAATACGATGGCGTGGCTGAGGAGCCACCCCACGTAGAAAACCCCGAAGAAGGTACCGGAGATGCTGGCCAGGGCTTCGGTGATCTGGGTCTTGCCCAGCTGGAGCACCATGGTCGCCAGGAGCGTCACCGTCATGAGAACGGTGGCGTGGTACTCGTTGCCCATGTAGGCGACCACCGGAAGCGATGCGCCCGCCGCCAGCCCGAAGCCCACGAGCGGGTGCGCGCCCTTGTCGCGAATCAGGCCGTAGATCTCGTTCTGGCCCAACAGGATGATCACCACCACGGCGCCCAGATACCAGAGGCCACCCATGTAGATCAGGTAGAGAACCGCCGGAACCAGGACGGCGGCGGTCAGCATGCGCTTGAGAAGATCGCTGCGCTTCTTCTCGGGCTCGGGCTCCGACGGCGTGGGCGGGCGCGGGTGTACGGGCTCCGAGGGGGCGCCCGGCTCCTCGCCGTCGGCGACGCTGGCCTCGCTCACGTTTCCTCCCCGTCCCGACTGCCATCGGGTCGATTCGGGCACCCTGGACCTCGTCGGCCGCTGTGCCCGAAGCCGCCAGCGCCGCGCGCAGTGGCTTCCAGGGTCTCCACCTCCTGCCAGGAGGCGCTCGCCACCGGTGCGATCACCAGCTGTGCGATGCGATCGCCGCGGCGGACGGTGAAGGCCTTCTCGCCCGCGTTGTAAAGGATGACCTTCACCTCGCCCCGATAATCGGAGTCTATCGTACCCGGGGCGTTGGGCAGGAGGATGCCGTGGTCGAGAGCCAGGCCGCTGCGGGGGCGCACCTGCGCCTCGTAGCCATCGGGCAACTCGATGCTGAAGCCGGTGGGAATCAGGACGCGATCGCCGGGGGCGATCTCCACGGGAGATTCGACCGCGGCCGGCAGGTCACAGCCGGCGGAACCCGGGGTGGCGGCCGACGGCAGGGCCAGATCCTCGGCACCGGGCCGGCGAGCGATCCGTACGCGCACCGACCCGGTCACGATCGGATCCCGCTCAGTCCTGGGCCTTGGCCTCCGCCAGCGCCTCCTTGCGCGACAGGCGGACCCGACCCGTGGGGTCGATGTCGATGCATTTCACCAGGACCTCGTCGCCCTCTTCGAGCACATCGGTGACGCGCTCGACGCGCCCCTCGGCCAGGTGGCTGATGTGAATCAGGCCGTCGGTGCCGGGGAAGATCTCCACGAAGGCGCCGAAGTCGGCAATGCGTCGCACCTTGCCCATGTAGACACGGTCGAGCTCCGCCTCCTGGGTGAGCTCCTGCACCATCGCCTCGGCCCGATCCATGGCATCGCCGTCGGGCGAGAAGATCGTGACCTCGCCGTTGTCGTTGACGTCGATCTTGGTGCCGGTGGTCTCCTGGATGGCGCGGATCACCTTGCCGCCTGGCCCGATGATGTCGCGAATGCGATCCGGCTTGATCTGGATCATGCGCACCCGCGGTGCGTAGCGCGAGAGCTCGGTCCGGGGCTGAAAGTTCTCGAACTCCCCGGCGGTCTCCTTCTCCATGCAGTCCAGGATGTGCAGACGCCCTTCGCGTGCCTGCTCGAGGGCGTCCTCCATCACCTTCCAATCGACGCTCTCGATCTTGATGTCCATCTGAAGCGCGGTGATGCCCTCGCGGGTACCGGCCACCTTGAAGTCCATGTCGCCCAGGTGGTCCTCATCACCCAGGATGTCCGAGAGAATGGC
>JAFDET010000175.1 GCA_019310195.1 Deltaproteobacteria bacterium | reverse complement strand
ACGTCGTCCGCGCGGATGCCCACGCCGTCATCGAGAAGGCCACCGGCATGGAGGGTCTCGAGCCTCTGGTGACCGAGCTCCGGGCTCTCCTCCGTCGGATGGACCAGGTCCTCGACCAGACGCAGCGCCGGCTGTTCGATGGCGAGAAGGTGCCGTCGGGAGAGAAGATCGTCTCGATCTTCGAGGCCCATACCGACATCCTCGTGAAGGACAACCGGGAGACCCGCTACGGCCACAAGGTGTACTTGACTGGCGGAAAGTCCTCCTTGGTCCTCGACTGTGTCATCGAGGAGGGGAACCCGGCCGACTCGACCCTGATTGAGCGGACACTCGAACGACACATCGATCTGTTCGGAGAGGCGCCCCGCCAGGCGGCCTTCGATGGTGGCTTCGCTTCGAAGGAGAACATCAAAGCGGCCAAGGCACTCGGCGTGGAGGACATCGCCTTCCACCGCAAGAGCGGCCTGGAGATCACGGAGATGGTGCGAAGCGCCTGGGTCTTTCGCCGTCTCCGCGACTTCCGCTCCGGCATCGAAGGCTGCATCTCGACGCTCAAGCGCGCCTTCCAGATGGGACGCTGCAACTGGCGAGGCTTGGATTCGTTCCGTTCCTACGTGTGGAACTCGGTCACGAGCTTCAATCTCATCGTCCTCGCACGGCACCTGCTCAGACGCGAGTTCGCTTGAGCCAAGGCCGCGTCCACGCCCCACGCGGGATAGCTGCCTCTTGGAAACGATCCACCGCGCCCGGAACACTTCCGCCGTGCCCGTTCGGGCCCGAATCGCCTACGATCCTCTACCCAACGGCTTCGTGTCGGGCCGATCAGCCCCGCGAGAACAGACTTTCAAGGCGGGAAGTAGCTAGCCGCGCTGCATCGTGGACGCGACGCGCAGGCGATTCCTCATCATCCGGATCGTGGGCGGGGCGGCCGTCCTGGGAAGCTACGTCCACGGTCTGGCAACGCACCCGGAGCCCCACCGGTCGCCGGCCTGGCGGGCCCTGGCCCTGCTGGGTTCGGTGCTGTTCGCGTTCCAGACCTTCTTGCTCGACGCGTCGGCTGGCCGGCGTACTTCCCCACCGAGCCCGACCCACACGGGCCCGGCACTCGCGAATCCGGCATCCTCCTGCGTCCATGGAGCCCTGGGACGCCACCCTCGCCCGGATCGATCGGGAGGCCGCCGCCGAACGCGGCGCTGCGCTCTTCGGGGCCACGCGTCCGCCGCAGTTCGTGAGCGTGGGCGCCAACCTGGTCTTCCGGCTCACGCGGGCTGACGGCGCCAGCGCCTACCTCAAGCTGATCCACGCCCGGCTCCGCGACCGAGCCGAGATGGAGGCCAACGCGGCCTACCACGCGCACCTGTTCGACGGCGGCGCGCCGGTGCCCCCTGCGTTGCAATCCGTGGAGGGCCGGCGGGTCGAGACCTTCGACGTGGCAGGCGAGCCGGTGGTGGCGACCGCCGCCTCGGCCGTGCCCGGACGCTCCGTCGAGGCGCGCCCCGTGGAGTACGCCGCCTGGGGACGCGCCTTGGCCGCAATGCACGCGGCGGCGGAGTCCTTCCCGGCAGGGTCGGACAGCCCGCTGCGCCACTGGCAGGCCAACTGGCGCGAGTGCGTGGAGCAGATCCGGCCCGACGACGCGCGAGCGCTGGCCCAGGTGGCGCGGGTCGAGGCGTGGCTTCAAGAGCTGCCCGGCGACGCCGGGGCGCTGGGCATGACCCACTCCGACTGCAACCGCAGCAACGCGCTCTACGACGGCGAGCGGGTGCGCATCATCGACTTCGACGAGCCCATGCATCACTGGTTCGCCGCCGACGTGGCGCGGCCCTTCCGCGAGCTGACCCACGAGGACCCGGCGTTCGAGGCCTGCCGCGCGGCGCTGGTGGCCGGCTACCGCGAGGTCCGAGCGCTGGACGACCGGCTCGAGCAGGCGATCCCCGGCTTCGTGCGCATGAAGAACGTCGAGATCTACGCTTGGATCGCGCGCCGGGAGCACTGGACGGGCGACGAGCTGCCCGGCGGACGGGACCGGAAGGCCGAGTTCGATGCCATCGTGCGCAGCTTCGCCGACTGAGCGTGACGTTGCCGCCGGGCTACCCTCGGCGCGTGTCGCAGAACCTCGACCTCGACGCGATCCGCGCCGCCGCCGAGCGCATCCGGCCCCACGTACTGCGCACGCCGGTCTTGCGGCAGCGTCTGCACCCCGACTGCGAGCTGCTGCTCAAAGCCGAGTCTCTCCAGCCCACTGGGTCGTTCAAGATCCGCGGCGCCTTCAGCCTGATGACGACCCTGGACCCGGACGTTCCGGGCGTGGTGGCGCACTCGTCGGGGAATCACGCCCAGGCGGTGGCCCGCGCCGGCGCGGTGCTGGGAATCCCGGCCGTGGTGGTCATGCCCTCGGACGTGCCCGCCGTGAAGCGCACACGGGCAGAAGCCGACGGCGCGCAGGTGGTGCTGGTGGGCACCGACAGCGCCGAGCGCGAGGAACGCGCTGCGGCCCTGGTCCGCGAACGCGGCCTCTTCCCGGTGCCCCCGTACGACCACCCGCTGGTGGCGGCGGGCCAGGGGACGGCGGCCCTGGAGCTCTGTGAGGACGCGGGCGAGCTGGAACGCTTCTACGCACCGGTGAGCGGAGGCGGCCTGATGGCCGGCTGCGCGACGGCCCTGCACGCGCTCCGCGCCGGTATCGAGATCGTGGGCTGCGAGCCCGAGGATGCCGACGACACCCGGCGCAGCCTGGAGGCCGGCGAGCGGGTATCGGTACCGCCGCCGCGAACCATCGCCGACGGACTGCGCGTGCGCATCCCCGGCGCGTTCACGTTCCCGGTGTTGCGCGAGCACGTCGCTCGCGTGGAGCTGGTGAGCGACGAGGAGATGCTGGACGCCATGGCCTTTGCGCTGCGCGAGCTTCGCCTGGTGCTGGAGCCCTCCGGCGCCGTGTCGCTGGCCGTCGCGCTGCGCGAGGGCGTGGGCCGCTGCGGCGTGCTGCTGTCGGGAGGGAACGTGGATGCCACCCTCCTGACCCGCGTGGTGCGGGAGAAGCTCTCGTGAAGCTGGGCATGACCCTCCCGACCATGGTTCCCGAGGCCGGACGCGACGCGCTGCTGGGCTGGTCGCGTGCCGTGGACGCCGGTCCGTTCTCGAGCCTGGCCGTGGGCGAGCGCATCAGCTTCGGCAACGCCGAAGCGTTGGTCAGCCTGTCGGCGGCCGCGGCGGTCACCGAGCGGGTGCGAATCGTCGCCACCTGCTTCGTGCTGCCGCTACACACGGCGACGTGGCTGGCCAAGCAAGCCGCCTCCCTGGACCGCCTGGCGGCGGGCCGCTTCACCATGGCGGTGGGCGTGGGCGGGCGCGAAGAGGACTACCGCGTGGTGGGCGCGCCCTTCGAGCGACGCCACGCGCGCATGGACGAGCAGGTGGCGGAGCTGCGGCGCATCTGGTCCGGCGAGCCGGCGCTCCCGGACAGCGCCCCGGTGGGCCCACCGCCGCACCAGCACGGCGGCCCGCCGCTCTGGATCGCCGCCGCGGGCGAGCGACCGCTGCGCCGCGCGGCGCGCTGGGCCGAGGGACTGGCGGGCTTCAGCCTGGGGCCGGGCGCGGAAGAGATGGACCGGGTCTTCCGCAGCGCCGAGCAGGCCTGGCGTGACGCGGGCCGCGAGAAGCCGCCCCACCTGGCGACCAGCTTCTGGTACGCCCTGGGCGACGGCGCCGAATCGAGGCTCGGCGAGTACGCGGCCCGCTACCTGACCGTGTTCGGAGAAGGCCCCGCTCGCGCCCTGGCGTCCCAGTGCCGCGCCGCGGGCCAAGCGGCGCTCCGCGAGTCCCTGACCGTGGCGCGAGATGCCGGCGCCGACGAGGTGATCCTGGTCCCCACCAGCGCCGACCCAGACGAACTCGAGCGCACCCTCGACGCCATCGCTCCGTTCGTTTGACGCACGTCCGGACAGAGGCCTAGCCTCGCCGCGTGGCGCTCGCCCCTCCGCTCGACCTGCCTTCCGGCATCCGGCCCGTGCGCCACGATGACGTGGGACGACTCTCCCACGTGCTGGCCCGCGCGTTTCGCGACGACCCGACCCACCGCTGGTTCTTCCCCTCCGAGCGCGTCTGGCGACGCCACAGCCACCGCAGCTTTGCACTGCTGCTGCGAGACAACCTGGCGACGGGCACCGTGCTCACCAACGATCGGTTGGAGGGCGCTGCCCTGTGGAACGAGCCCAGCGCTTCGGAGCCCGGCGCCTTGCAGCGCCTCCTCTTCGGGATGCGCATGCTCCGGCATTTCGGCGCCCACATCCCGCGCGCGATCCGTGGCTTCCGGGTCATCGGGGAGGCCCAGCCCCGCCAGCGCAAGTGGTACCTGGGCGTGATCGGAACGGACCCACCGCGCCAGGGCCAAGGCGTGGGCAGGGCGCTGATCGAGCCGGCTCTGGCCCGGGCGGACGCCGAGGCGCTTCCGGCCTGGCTGGAGGCCTCGCGCCCGGCAAACGTGCCCTACTACCAGCGCTTCGGCTTCGAGGTGACCCACGAGATCGCGCTGCCCGAAGGCCCACCCCTGTTCGGGATGCTGCGCAAGCCACGAGTCTGAGGGGCCCGTCCGGAATCGGGGCCGGAGCGCTGCGCTTGAATCCCCGCCGGGCGCGATCTAGCGTCGAACCCCATGCCCGACGGCGACCTCCTCTCCGCCTACGGCGCGGTCCGCGGCGCGACCCGTTCCCTGTGTGTCTCCCTCTCCCCGGAGGACGCGGCGGCCCAGTCCATGTCCGACGCCAGCCCGGCCAAGTGGCACCTGGCCCACACCACCTGGTTCTTCGAGACCTTCGTGCTGGGAAGCGCCCAGCCCGGCTACCGGCCCTTCCATCCCAGCTTCCGGGTGCTCTTCAACTCCTACTACAACGCGGTGGGCGAGCAGCACCCGCGGCCGGAGCGCGGCCTGCTCACCCGGCCTTCCCTGGAGGACGTGCAGCGCTACCGCGACCACGTGGACGAGCACATGGCCAAGCTCTTCGAGAACCAGGCGGTCGACGCCGAGCTGGCGGCGGTGATCGAGCTGGGCCTGCACCACGAGCAGCAGCACCAGGAGCTGCTGCTCACCGATCTGAAGCACCTCTTCTCCCGCAACCCGCTGGACCCGGTCTACCGCGCCGCGCGCGAGGCTCCTACGGCCGCCGCAGCCGCGCTCTCCTGGCACGGCTACGCCGAGGGAGTGCAGTGGCTCGGCCACGGGGGCGACGGCTTCGCGTTCGACAACGAGGGGCCGCGGCATCGCGTCTTCGTTGGGGCCTTCGAGCTGGCGTCCCGGGCCGTCACGTGCGGCGAGTACCGCGCCTTCCTGGAGGACGGCGGCTACGAGCGGCCGGAGCTGTGGCGCTCCGATGGCTGGGCCGGCGTACAGCAACAGCGTCTGCGCGCGCCGATCTACTGGCGCCGCGACGAGGACGGCTGGATCGCCCTGACTCTGGCCGGCGCGCGGCCGCTGGGCGAGGCGGAGCCGGTCTGCCACCTGAGCTGGTACGAGGCCGACGCCTACGCCGGCTGGGCCGGCGCGCGGCTGCCGACGGAAGCCGAGTGGGAGGTGGCCGCGGAGAGCCAGCCCGTACGCGGCAACTTCCTGGAGAGCGGGCACCTGCATCCCACCGCGCCGGCCTCTCCGGTGCACGACGCACCCGCCCAGCTCTTCGGCGACGTGTGGGAGTGGACCGCCAGCGCCTACGCGCCCTACCCCGGCTATCGGCCGCCCGATGGGGCGCTGGGCGAGTACAACGGCAAGTTCATGGCCAACCAGATGGTCCTGCGCGGCGGCTCGTGCGCCACGCCCGGCGACCACGTGCGCGCCACGTACCGCAACTTCTTCTATCCGCAGCAGCGCTGGCAGTTCAGCGGCGTGCGCCTGGCGCGCGACGCCTGACGCCGCGCGCCTCGCGGCGCAGACGGTTCACCTCTTCGTGGGCAGCGCGCACCGGCTCGGGCAGACGCCAGCGGGGCGCCAGCCGCAGCACCAGGCGCTGGGCGGTCTGCAGCGAGACGCGGTGACCGACCGAGACGTAGACAGGCTTGACTCCGTCCCGAGTTCGCACCACGCGGCCGATCAACTCGCCATCGTGCAGCAGCTGCGTGGAGCTTCCGCGGCGCGCCCCCGGCTCACGGTGCTCGCCCACCAGCCGGCTCTTTGCGCAGCCCAGGGTCGGCAGGTCCAGGGCCACGCCCAGGTGGCAGGCGATGCCGAAGCGCCGCGGATGCGCGCGGCCGTGACCGTCGGCCACCAGCAGGTCCGGCGGCGTGCGCAGGCGCTCGAACGCAACCAGTAGCGCGGGCATCTCGCGGAACGACAGGTAGCCGGGCACGTAGGGGAAGCCGGCGAGCATGCGGACCGAGGCGCTGTCCACGACCTGCAGCGAATCGGCATCCAGCACCACCACCGCCGCATACAGGATGGGGCTGCCTCGGTCGTAGGAGACGTCGGCGCCGGCCACCCGACGCACGGGGCCGATGCGGTCGCGCTCCTCCACCCGGTCCCGCAGCGCTTCCTGGATGGCACGCGCTTCGGCGACCGGCACGTCCCAGGAGTGGCGCAGGGTTCCCATTCCGCTGCGGGGCGCTGCTGGGCGAGGAGCGCTGCTGGTGCAACGACCTTCCCGCGGTGAAGCCCCGGGTCGGAGCCGGAGAGCCCGCCTGCCTGTGCGAGCGCTGCCTGCGACGCCGAATCGAGCAGGCGGAGGCCGCCGGAGAAGGGCCGTAGCCCCCCGGAGCGGCGTCTGACCGCCCGGTCAGCTCCAGTCATACTCGCCCATCAATCGTGGGCCTTATCCCACAGACCCTGAGCCCAGCTTCCGAGGTGCCCATGCCCGCCCGCGTCGCCGCCATCGCCGTTCTCTCCATCCTGCTGATCGCGCCCATGGGCAAGTGCTGGCGGGACGGCTCGGTCGTACAGAAGAACGCCTCGATCGCGGGGCATCTCGAGCCGAACACACCCGGTGCCCCCGGCGTGACGCCGTCCGCAAAGCTGCAGGCCTTGCTGGGGTCGGACCCGGACCTGAACCAGGTCAGCTACGTGCGCACCTGGCGCCGTCCCACCGAGGCCGGTGACCTGGGCCGGCCCGAGGTGGTGATCATCCTGATCCCGGGATTCCTGGGCGGCGCCAGCACCTTCGATCCCCTGGCCCGCGACCTGGCGCTCCAGAGCAACGGCCGCATCTCCGTCTGGGCGGTGGACCGGCGACCCAACCAGATGGAGGACCAGCTCGGCGGAAACCACGCCCGCGACGGCGCCCAGGACGGAAACCTGGACGCCATCGCCGAAGGCGCCCAGTTCTACTTCTCCGACACCAACAGCCCGCCCCTGGACGACTTCCCCGGCCCCAACGACCTGGACATCAACCTGAACGGGATCGAGAATTCCCAGGCACCGCTCACCGACGGCTTCGGCAACGAGCGGCTGCCCATCCTCTTCACGCAGGACGACCTGCGCCCCTTCATGGCGCACTGGGGCATCGACCTCTACATGCGCGACTGGAAGCTCCTGGTCGACAAGGCCCGGGCGCTGGTGGGCGAGGACGGCGTGGTGCTGCTGGGCGGGCACTCCCAGGGCACCACCTGGGCTTCGATCTTCGCCGCCTACGACTTCGATCTCACGGGCGGCGTCGATCCGGGCCACACCCACATCGACGGGCTGATCCTGCTGGAGGGCGGCGGCGTGCGGCCCGTCGGTTGCTCCAGCACGGCGCCGCCGGCCGACGCCACCGAGTACCTGGCGCAGATCGTCGCTCTGGAAGCGCCGGGCGGGCCGGACGTGTTCCTCGACACGCTGGAGATTGGCGGAATCCCCACCATCGCCATGACCGACCTGGGCACCATCGGGCAGGTGGCCTCCATCGCCGGCGTCTTCGACCCTGACGCTCCCGCCCTGATCCAGCGCACGCCGGTCTTCGGCGGCGGGCTGCTGGCCTTGTTTTTCCTCGCGCCGACCACCAACCAGACCATCGCGGGCCTGTTCCTGGACGACGACTTCAGCCCCAACCCGGCCTTCCGCGCGACCCTGGGATTCAGCGACGACGGCAACAACCAGCCCTTCTTAGACATCTACCTCGCCCTGCCCGGCCCCGGCGTGCCGCCCGCGCTACGAACCTGGAAGGATTTCGACGACCCGACGCTGCCGGTCTGCGAGGTGGGCGGCACGACTCTTCCCAACGTGGGGGCCGGCTGCGCCATCAACACGGATCCCAGCCTGGGCGGCGATGCGCGCGACCGCGAGGTAACGCCCATCAACAACTTCCTGCGCTCGCAGTACGAGACGAACAACGGCTTTGAGTGGTACTTCGCTGACGGCCGCGTGAGCATGGACTTCCGCTTCTGCAACGACTCCAGCGCTCTGGGCGACGAGAGCCTGCTGGCCATCACCCAGAACGCCAACGTGAACGTCCCCGTGCTGGGTATCGGCGGCAGCAACGGCCTGGCGTCGGCCGTGTCGAGCTTCGACACGTACCTGGGCTCCATCGCCACGGCGGCGGCGGACACCCACGTCTGCATCCTGGACGGCTACGCCCACG
>JAFDET010000174.1 GCA_019310195.1 Deltaproteobacteria bacterium | reverse complement strand
AAGGCCCCCGATCCCCCCTGGTTTGGGCCGGCCGGGCTCAGGATGAAGGCCGAGATTGCAGCTCAAGATCCCCTTGTCCCGCGCCTCCCGCCGGGCGGCTAGGCTCTGCGGGATGGGACACCGGGTCAGGTCCTACTCTTCATTCCTGCTCCTGGCCGCCTGGCTGCTCGGCTTGCCCGCCGCTGCCGAGCCGCCGGGGGTGGTGACGGCGCAGGCCACGGTGGTGACCTTCCCCCTGACGGTGGAGGGGCTGGGGACGGCGCGGGCGCGGGAGGCGGTGGAGATCCGGCCGCAGCTTTCGGAGCGGATCACGGCCATCCGATTCGAGGAGGGCCAGCGGGTCGAGGCCGAGCAGGCGCTGGTGGAGCTGGAGGCCCGCGAGCTGCGGGCGGCCGTGGCCATGGCCCGGGCGGAGCTCCTGGAGAGCCAAGGGCAGCTCCGGCGCGCCCGGAAGCTCCACGCCACCAACGCCCTCTCGGCCCAGGAGCTGGAGAGTCGCACGGCCCGGCGCGACGCGCACCGCGCCGCACTGGACGCCGCAGAGGCACGCCTGGCGCAGACCGTCGTGCGAGCGCCCTTCGCGGGACGACTGGGCCTGCGGCGCGTGAGCCCCGGCAGCTACGTGATGCCGGAAACCGTCATCACGACCCTCGACGACACCGACGTCATGAAGCTCGACTTCGACGTGCCGGAGACCGCGCTCTCGCGGCTGGCCGACGACCTGCCGGTGACGGCGCGGAGCGCCGCCTGGCCCGACGAGCTCTTCCAGGGGCGCGTGGACACCATCGACACGCGCGTGGACCCCGTGAGCCGCACCGTCACCGTGCGCGCCGTGGTGGACAACCCGGACGGGAGGCTGCGGCCGGGCATGTTCCTCACCGTGACCGTCCTGCGCCAGGACGTGACGGCACTGGTGGTGCCGGAGCAGGCCATCATGCCCGAGCAGAGCACCCAGTACGTGCTCGTCGTGGGCGCAGACGGGAACGTGGAGAAGCGCGAAGTGCGCACGGGGAGGCGCCGGCCGGGCCAGGTGGAGATCCTCTCGGGCCTCGCCGAAGGCGAAGTCGTGGTAGCCGAGGGGACCCAGAAGGCGCGCCCGGGAGCGCCCGTGAAGATCCTCGGCCGGATCGACGCAGCCGGGGATCCGCGCCCGGAAACGCCGGGCGCGCCGTGATCCTCTCGGATCTGAGCGTCCGCCGACCGGTCTTCGCCAGCGTCCTCTCTCTCCTGCTGGTGGTGCTCGGGCTCGCGGCCCTGGCCACGCTGCCCGTGCGCCAGTACCCGGACATCGATCCGCCGGTGGTCTCCATCGAGACGACCTACCGCGGGGCCTCGGCGGAGGTGATCGAGACGAAGATCACCCAGGTCATCGAGGACCGGATCGCAGGGCTCGAGGGCATCGAGAAGCTCTCCTCGTCGAGCCGCGACGAGCAGTCCTCCATCCGCGTGGAGTTCAGCCTGGACCGGGGCGTGGACGAGGCGGCCAACGACATCCGCGATCGGGTATCCCGCGTCCTCGAGGACCTGCCGGAAGGGGCGGACCCGCCCGAGATCGCCAAGGTGGACAACGACACCCGGGCCGTCATGTACCTGAACCTGACGTCGGACCGCATGACCGGCCTCGAGATCACGGACTACGCCGACCGCTTCCTGACGGACCGCTTCTCCACGGTTCCCGGCGTGGCGCGGGTGCGGATCTCCGGCGAGCGGCGCTACGCCATGCGGATCTGGCTGAACCGCGAACGGCTCGCCGCCCACGGGCTCACGGTGACGGACGTGGAGGATGCGCTGCGCGCGGAGAACGTCGAGCTCCCCGCAGGACGCCTCGAATCACTCGAGCGCGAGTTCACGCTGAGGACGGACACGGGCTTCACCACGCCCGAGGAGTTCCGTCGCCTGGTGGTGGGCCGGGGCGCCGAGGGGCAGGTGGTGCAGCTGGCCCAGGTGGCGGAGGTGCGCGTTGGTGCGGAGAACGAGCGCAACGTGGCCCGCGCCAACGGCATCCCCGCCGTCTCCCTGGCCATCGAGCAGCGCTCGCGAGCCAACACGGTGGAGGTCTCGAAGGGCGTGCGCGCCGAGGCCGAGACGGTCGCGCGCGACCTCCCCGAGGGCATGCGGATCGAGCTCAACTACGACCGCGCCGAGTTCATCGAGGCGTCCATGCGCGAGGTGATCAAGGCCCTGGCGATCGCCATCGCGCTGGTGCTGGCGGTCATCTACCTCTTCCTGGGGGATGTGCGGGCCACCCTGGTGCCGGCGGTGGTCGTGCCGGTCTCGGTGATCGCCACCTTCCTGGTGATGGCCGCTCTCGGCTACACGGTGAACACGCTCACGCTCCTGGGCCTGGTGCTGGCGATCGGGCTCGTGGTCGACGACGCCATCGTCGTGCTCGAGAACATCTATCGCCGCATCGAGGAAGGCCGGCCGGCGCTGCTGGCGGCCCTCGAGGGGTCGAAGGAGATCGGCTTCGCCGTCATCGCAACGACGTTGGTGCTGGTGGCGGTCTTCGTGCCGCTCTCCTTCATCCAGGGCGACGTGGGCCGGCTCTTCGGCGAGTTCGGCATCACCCTGGCGGCGGCGGTCGGGTTCTCGAGCCTGGTGGCGTTGACGCTCTCGCCCATGATGAGCTCGAAGCTCCTCCGCCCCCACGGCGCGGGTGACGGCGAGGGCGGCCGGAGGGGGCTCGCGGTGGTGGTGGACGCCTTCTTCCGGCGGCTCGCGTCCCGTTACAAGACGGTGATCGCGCGGGTCGTCCGCCGGCCCCGGATCACCCTGGCCGCCGCGGCGGCGATCTCGGCGGGGGCGGCGCTCCTGTTCGCTGGGCTGCCGAGCGAGTACGCACCCCGGGAGGACCGCGGTGTCTTCTTGGTGATGATGCGCGCTCCCGAGGGCGCGAGCTTCGCCTACACGGATCGCTACGCGCGAGAGATGGAGCAGATCCTCATGCAGGAGATCGAGGGGGGCCCGGTCCTGCGCATCCTCCTGCGGCTCCCGGCGCGCTTCGGCTCGACGGGCGAGGTGAACTCGGCGCGCGCCATCGTCATCCTGCGGCCCTGGGACGAGCGGGACGAGCACGTGAGCGAGGTGGCGGCCCGGGTGCGCGGGAAGCTCGCGGCGCTCCCGGGCGTGCGGATCGCCGTCATCACGCCCCAGGGCCTGGGCATCCGCAGCGACGGGCGGCCCGTCTCGCTGGTGGTGGGCGGGCCCGACTACGAGCAGCTCCGCGGCTGGCGCGACCAGCTGCTCGCCGCCATGGCCGAGCTGCCGGAGATCGAGAACGCGGACAGCAACTACCAGGAACGGAAGCCCCAGCTGCGGGTGCGGGTGGACCGCGACCGCGCCCCGGCCCTGGGCGTCTCCCTGGCCGCGGTGGGACGCACGCTCGAGACCATGCTCGGGAGCCGCGTGGTCACCACCTACGTGGACCGCGGGCGCGAGTACGATGTGGTGCTCCAGGGGCGCGACGCCGACCGCGCCAGCCCCGACGACCTCGCGAACCTGTACGTGCGCTCGTCGCTCACGGACCGGCTGGTGCCCCTGGCGAACCTGGTGCGGCTGGACGAGGAGGCCGGACCGGACCAGCTCTCGCGCTTCGACCGCATGCGGGCCATCACCGTGGACGCGGCGCTGGCCGACGGCGCGAGCCTGGGCGACGCGGTGGACGCCCTGGAGGCCCGGGCCCGCGAGGTGCTACCGGCGGGCGCGCGCCTCACCTGGGACGGCGAGTCGCGGGAGCTCCGCGAGTCCGGAAGCAGCCTCCTCGTCACCTTCGCGCTCGCCCTGGTCATCGTCTTCCTGGTGCTCGCCGCCCAGTTCGAGAGCTTCGTGCACCCGGTGATCATCCTCATGACGGTTCCCCTGGCGCTGACGGGTGCGCTCCTCGGCCTCCACCTCTACGGCGCGAGCGTGAACGTCTTCACCCAGATCGGCGCGATCCTGCTGATCGGCCTCGCCGCGAAGAACGGCGTGCTGATGGTCGAGTTTGCGAACCAGCTCCGCGATCGGGGACGCCCCTTCGAGGAGGCGGTGGCCGAGGCCGCGGAGATCCGCCTGCGGCCCATCCTGATGACCAGCGCGTGCACCACATTCGGAGCCTTGCCCCTGCTCCTGGCCACGGGCGCGGGTGCCGAGTCGCGTCAGGCGATCGGCATCGTGGTGGTCTTCGGGGTGGCGGTCTCGGCGGTGCTGACCCTGTTCGTGGTGCCGGCCTTCTACGCCGTCCTGGCGCGGGGCGCGCGCTCGCCCCAGCACGTGGCGCGGCTCATCGCCGGGCTGCGGCGGGAGGAGGCAGAACAGGCGTCGGAAACCGCCTGACCGGGGGTCCGTCGTTCCCGCTTCGCACCGACCGAGCTCACTCACTTCTGGTGCGAGTCCTCGTCCGCAACCAGCGACACACGAGCGATCGCCGGCGACGGAGCAAGCTCGCATTTCCAACGGCTTGCAGGGGAGGGACCCCGGGCCCTCCTGGATTCGAACCAGGGACCACCGGAAGAAAGACAAATGATTTCAGTCAATTGCAAAGGCGCATCCGCTCCACCGACAAGCCACCGACAAGCCGGCTGCCTGACGATCCCGCGATGGCCGGAGTGGTGGAGCCGGCGGGAATCGAACCCGCAGCCGTAAGCCCCGTAAGCGGATAGGCGATTCAAGCGGGTTTCGAGGTCCGAGAACCTCCGCGTCATGACCAATGCCGGGGGATCTCGGCCTGGCGAGACCCTAGGACGGGTACCCCCAGGTGCGCCGCGTTCGGCATGGCGCGGGTCTGGCCGGGCATAGGGCAGGCGCCGCTACGCGCGGCGCCCGCCCCGCTTGGAGATGGCCCTAGGGCGTGATCTCCCGGTAGAGCGTCGTGCCGCCCAGCGTGCGCACCGCGTCGAGGCCCGCGATGAAGCTCCGCCACCCGGCATCGGCCTGCATCTTGGCACGGTCGGCGACGAAGGTCTTGAGGTCGGCATACTCGAACCCGATCACGACCGAGCCTGTGTCCTGGCCGGCGATCGTGGCCCGCCACATGCGCAGGCGCATCGAGATGCCGAGACTCTCGACCATCCCCTGCGCGTCGCTGACCCGCTTCCGGTAGTCCTCGAGCTTGCCCGGCTTGACGGCCACCCCGGTGATCGCCAGCACGGGGCCCGACGCCACGCCGGGCGTGACCTTGGCCGGCGTGATGTCGGTCCAGAGCCCCGAGTCGACGATCGTGCGGATCTCGTCGAGGCTGCCGATGATCTTGCTGTACTCGGCATCGCCCTGGAGCGCCGACTGCGCTGCCGCCCAGGCCGCGGCGTTGGGGTACTCGATGCCCACCAGCACGTTGCCGGTGGCGGCGGCGGGGCCGGCGAGCTGGGGCCTCCACATGCGCATGGTGCCGGCGGCGCCGAGGCGCTTCATGATCGCGTTGAGCTTGCCGACGCGCGCGCGGTACTCCCCGATCTGGCCGGGCTTGACGTTCACGGTGATCGCCATGGTCACCGGTTCGTGGTGAGCCGCGGAGGCCGGCTGGGTCACCCCGGCGCCCCCGATCAGCAGGGCCGAGGCCAAGGCAACGGTCATCCAGATACGACTCATGCGGGATCCTCCTGGGATGGCACCCCCCTCGGATGCGCCGCCGCATTCTACGCGCTCCAGTGACACCGAACGCCATGAATCTCAGCACGGCCTGCCGGTTTTCGGGCGGGTGGGGCCGGGATCACCCGCGGGATCAACGCGAGCGGGCGGCCTGCTCTACCACCGGCTCTCCGCGATCGAGGCGAAGCTGCTCGACGCCCAGGGCCAGATCCTGGGTGCACAGTCAGGTCCACGGGAACCAGACTCAGCCAGACAGCTCTGCAAGATCATGAGTCCGACGCTCTCTCCAGCGGACCACGGACCCCGGGGAGATCGCGGCCTTCCGCCGCTAACGTCGCCCGCCGCCCGCCGTTCAGCGATACCCTGCAGCCCCCATGCCTCCCGGCTCCCTCGCGCGGCGCGCGCTTGTAATCGGGCTGGTCTTCCTCGTGGCGGTGGAAGCCGTGGGCGCGCTCGCCGGCACCATCGCCTTCTTCACCCTCCGCCGCTCCATCTCCGCACCCCTACCCCCCGAAGACCCGGCCCGCGCGCCACTAGCGCGGCGCAGGTGCGTATGAACGGGCAGCCGGCGGGCCGCCTGCCCTTCCCGCCGTGGAGCCTGAACGTGACGCGCCCTCTCGCACCCGGCCGCAACACGCTGGAGATCGACGTCACCCCCGCCTGGCGCAACGCCCTGCGCGCGCGTGCCGAGGCCCGCGACGCCGGCCTGGCGCGCTTCCGCGGCGAGGAGCGCGTGGCTGCCGGGCTGCTGGTCCCGGTCCGCATCCGCGTGGACCGCCTGGCCGCGGGAGGCTAGCGGGGCGCTGCCACCGTCCGCGGGCGGACCTGTCTACCGGGTAGCCCTCCGCCCGATGAGGCCGCCGATGCTGCGCACCAGCCAGCGCGGATAGAGCTGCACGGCGCTCGCCAGCAGCCGGTTCGGAAGACCCGGCACGACCACCGCTCGGCCGGCCACGCACGCCTCGTAGCCTTCCCGGGCCACGTCTTCGACGTCCGAAAGGAAGAGCTCGGGCAGGTTCCGCGCCACCGCGTGCTGGTCGTGCGCGCGCTCGTACATGTCGGTCTTCGTGACCGTGACCGTCACGCCCGTTCCCTTCAGCTCCTCGGAGAGCGACTCGGAGAGGGAGAGCACGAACGCCTTGCTCGCCGCGTAGAGGGCCATCGACGGCACGGGCTGGAAGGAGGCCGTCGAAGCGACGTTCAGGATCCGTCCGCGCCCGCGCTCGCCGATGTCCGCGAAGCCGCCGACGTCCATGAGCCCGGCGTTGTTGACCAATATGTCGACCTCGAGGCCAGCGTCCGCCAGCTGCTGGACCAGCTTCGCCGGGGCGTCCGGAACGAGCAGATCCATGGGCAGGACGTGGACGCGCACGCCGTGCTTCTCCCGGCAGCGCCCGGCCAGTGCCTCGAGCTCGGCCTCGCGCCGCGCGACGACGATCAGATCGAAGCCGTGCTCGGCGAAGACCTGCGCCAGCTCCAGGCCAATGCCGCCGGAGGCGCCGGTGATGAGTGCGGTCTCCCGGGCTCGAGCCATGGCCACGCCTCGCGGCAGGGTCCGATCACCCTACCACAGCGGTCGCCGCGGTCCGAAGGGGAAGCGCGCGTGGATCTGGCGGCGGCGCGCGTGGGGCTCGTAATTCTTGCCGTCGCAGCGCCCCGCGATCCGGCCGATCGGGCCTCGCGGTTGACGCCGCCCCCCGGAGATGAACACTCTGCCTTGATGGCCGCCTCCCACTACGAACGGCTCACGGCGCTCGACGCCGCCTTCCTCGAGATCGAGGACGAGAACTGCCCCATGCACGTAGGGGCCGTCGCGATCTTCGACCCGGGGCCGCTTGCGCTTCCGGAGGGCGGCTTCGACATCGAGCGCTTCACGAAGTACGTCGAGTCGGTGCTGACGCCGCGCTATCGGCAGCGGCTCGACTGGATGCCGGTCACCGGCGACCCCGTCTGGGTGGACGACGCGCACTTCAACCTGCACTACCACGTGCGCCACCTGAGCCTCCCCCACCCGGGCGACGAACGGCTTCTGAAGCGGCTGGCCGGCCACGTGGTGTCGCTGCCGCTCGACCGCAACAGGCCGCTGTGGGAGCTCTGGGTGGTGGAGGGCCTGGCGCACGGCCGTTTTGCCGTCATCACGAAGACCCACCACTGCATGATCGACGGCGTGGGGACCTCCGACCTGATGACGGCCTCCATGCAGACTCGCCCCGACGCGAGCGTCTCCGAGCCGAAGCCCTGGACACCCCGCCCCGCGCCGGGCGCGCTGGGCATGGCGGCCCGCGAGCTGCGCCGGCGCGCGGGCATGGGCCTCTCGGCCCTGGGCGCCGCGGCAGACGCGGTGGCGCATCCGCTGGGCGCCGTCTCGGCGGTGAGCGAGCGAGTGGCGGGGATCGGCGAGACCCTGGGTGCGGCCCTGCACCGGGCGTCGGCCACACCCTTCAACATCGAGATCGGTCCGCATCGCCGCTTCGACTGGCTCCGCTACGACCTGGACGACGTCAAGGAAGTGAAGGACCGGCTCGGGGCCACCGTGAACGACGTGGTCCTCGCCAACGTCGCCGGCGCCCTGAGAAGCTTCCTGATCCAGCGCGACGAGGACGTCTCCAACCTCGACTTCCGGGCGCTGGTGCCCGTGAACCTGCGCACCGAGGACGACTCGGGACAGCTCGGCAACCGCGTCGCAACCGTGGCGGCCCCCCTGCCGCTGGGCGAGCCCGACCCGCGCCGGCGTCTGGCGCAGGTGGTCGAGGCCATGGGGAAGCTCAAGGCGTCGCGGCAGGTGGGCGGAATGGAGATGATGGCGGAGATCGGCGAGTGGGGCCTGACGCGGCTCTTCACCCAGTTCGCGCGGCTGACGGCGATCTCGCGGCCCTTCAACGTGGTGGTCACCAACGTGCCGGGGCCGCAGATCGAGGCCTACCTGCTGGGCTCCCCGCTGCGGGAGGCCTACCCCCTGGTGCCCCTCTTCAAGAACCAGGCCCTGGGCATCGCCCTCTTCAGCTACCACGGCGGGCTCTTCTGGGGCCTGAACGCGGACTGGGATGCGCTGCCCGATCTCCACGTCCTGGTCGAGGCGCTGGCCCTCGACTTCCAGGCCCTCAAGCAGGCGGCCCAGGCGTAGCGGCCTCGAGGACGCGCCGGTCGGCGCGCGTCCTTGCTCCGCATGCGCTTCTGGACGCCAGGAGACACGGGTGGAATCTGCCCGCGGGTGCTTCGTAATCAGCAGGTCAGCGGTTCGAGTCCGGCCGTCGGCTCCACTGATTCCCTTGCGGATCAGCCACTTGGCGCCGGTCCCACGGCCGGCCCCGAGCTCTCACCTGCGCTTTGACAACAGTTTGACAGCAACGGCGCGCGGCCCATCATCAACCCTGGGTGCCTCAGCGAGCCTCGGCGGCCTGCGCCACGCAGCTGAGCGCCATGTCCGTTGGGC
>JAFDET010000017.1 GCA_019310195.1 Deltaproteobacteria bacterium | reverse complement strand
CGTGGCTAAACACCCCGCGGGAGCGGCCGAAGCGCCGCTGCTGGTCCCCGAGGCAGGGCTCGATCCCCTCGGCCGGTGGGTTGTCACATCGCACGCGATCGGACGTGAAACCCCCGTTGTTGCGCCTATGCGCTGCGCTCCCGGGGAAGGGCGTGTACACGGTTCTTTCGGGAACCTTCGACCCGCTTCCAAGCCAGCAGCAGCTGAAGGAGCTGGCCGAGCGCTACACCACCAGCTTGTGGACGGCCTTGAACTCGGGGTGCTTGGCGTCCCCGAGCCACTCGAAGACCACACCCTCTACCGAGGTGGGGACCGCGCCGGAGCCGGTCATCTTGGCCCAGCCGGCGGCGTCCTCCAGCGGGAAGCGGGCGCTCACCGCATCGCGGGGAAGCTGCACCGCGTAGCCCCGGGCCAGCAGGGCGTGCACCGTCTGGCTGACGCAGACGTGGGTCTCGATTCCGACCACCACGATGGTGTCGCGGCCCGTGTGCTGCAGGTGGTCCTCCAGCCCCTCCGCGCCGAGGCACGAGAACGAGGTCTTCTCGAAGCGGGCCGCGTCGGCCGGGATCGCCTCCGCGACCTCGGCGCGGGTTTCGCCCAGACCCTTCGGATACTGCTCGGTCACCACCACCGGCACGCCCAGCGCACCGGCCGCCCGCAGCAGGCGCGCCGCCGCCTCCACGGTCCGCTGCTCCTCGTGCAGGTGGCTGCGGTAGCCCTCCTGCATGTCGATCACCAGCAGGAGCGAGCGCTCCGCTGCGAGAATCCTGGCGTGCCGCGTCATTCCGACCTCCCGGGGTCTGGATGCAGAAGGTAGCGCGCGACGCATCGGCAGACCGCCGGCAGGCCGGGCGCAACAGCGCCGTCGATGCTGGGAGCTGCCGGTCAAGTCCCCCCGGCGCCACGCCGATGTCACAAAGGGGGCGGAACGCCGGAGGTCCCCATGCGTCAGCTGGTCCGAAAGCTCGCCGGAGTCGTCGTGGTTGCGGTGCTGGTCGCCGTGTCGCTGCCCGGCGTGAAGGCGGTTCGCGCCGATGCGCCGTCGGCAGCCGCCGACGGCCCCATGTGCCGGGCAAACGCTCCGCTGGCGGATCCCGCAGTCATCGACGACGTGGCCCGGCAGCTCCGTCTCCAGGCCGCAGCCCAAGGCGCCCAGCCTCAGCTCCGGGTGCTCAACGGGCGCGGCTACAACTACCGGCCCGCCAACCGGGGTGTGGATCTCTCCGCCCTGGCCCGGGAGATCGCCGCCCAGCGCCGCCAGGGCCATCCGCCCCGCTAGGCAGCGGCCGCCACGTCCCAGCCTCCAGAGGCTATCATCCGCTCCGCGCCCGGAGCGGCCATGAATCCCAACGCAACCCAGCGACTTCGGCGCGTCAGCGCCGTCTTGGCGATTGCTTGGGCCGTGCTCTTCTTCGGTCTGTCGTTGGCGGCGAAGACCGAGATCGAGCTGCGGCCCAAGCCGCCTATCGCGCCGTTGGCCCTGCGGACCGGCCACTGGATCGTTCAATGGGCCAGCGAGTCGGCCCTCGAGGCGGGTGTCCGGGTCGGAGATCGGGTGTTGTCCCTGGACGGGCAGCCCGCCGACGCGTACTTCTCGCGGCATCTGCTGGAGCTTCAGGACGGTGTCGCCAACCGCTACGCATTCGAGCGTCGCGATGGATCTCGGGTCGAGCTGGAGCTCCTTCCCCTTGCGCCCGGGGAGCGGCGGCCCTTCTACGGCCTGGTGGTGGACGCGGGCTTCCCGCTGGTGGGCGTGGTCTATCTGGCCGCCGGGGTGCTGGTCTGGCTGTTGCGACCGCTTCAGGCCGGGTCGTGGGCCTTCCTGCTCTTCTGCTCGACCATGGCCGCGGGTCTCTTCGGTGCGGGTTGGACCCGCGGGCCGGCCTGGGACCTGCAGTGGATCAATCTTCCGGTGATCGGTGCCACCGCCCTGCACCTGTTCACCACCTATCCCATCGAGCCGGGTTGGGTGGTGCGGCGTCCCGGAGCTCGCGCCGTCGTCTACGGCGTCGCGCTGCTCCTGGGCGTCCTCGCCTACATCGACGGCTTCGTTCCGGTGCCGCCCGGCATCTGGCGCACCGCCGCGTCCCTGTTCCCCATCGTTGCCGGTCTCCTCACCCTGGGCAGCCTGGCGGCGGAACGCGGACGGTTGGGCAAGGGCGCCCTGCGCGACCGCACCGATGTGGTGTTGCTGGGGGCGGGCCTCTCCTTCCTGCCCATGTTGGGGGCCGCCCTGGCCCAGCTCCTGCTGCGCATCACCCTGCCGTGGGCGGCGGCCTTCCTGTGGTGCTTCCTGTTCCCGCTGGCCGTGGCCTACGGGATCCTGCGCCGGCAGCTCTTCGACATCCGCGGTGTGGCCCGCTCCTCGGTGGCCTACGGCTTCGCGACGGTCCTGGTGACCGGGCTCTTCGCGCTGCTCATCACCAGCGCCGACGCCGCCTTCGCGCGGGTCAACATCAACGCCCGCTCAGCGTGGTTCTCGGTGGTGTTCCTGTTCTTGGCGATCCTGGCGCTGAATCCGCTGCGGGACCGGCTGCAGGGATTCGTGGACGACTGGTTCGACCGCGACCGCCGCTCCTACCGCCGTGCGGTGCGTGAGATCTCCGAGGCCATGGTCTCCATGCTCTCGATCAAGGAGATCGTGGATCGGATTCTCGTGGCGGTCACCGACACCATGGGCGTGGACCACGCCATGGTGCTGATTGCGAACGACGACGATCGCGCCCTGCGGCCGGTGGCCACCCGAGGTGACTGGGTGGATCCCGCGCTGGCGGTCGAGCTGACCTCCGATCACCCGGTGGCCCGCCAACTCTGGATCCGCCGCTCCATCCTGGCGCGCGAGTCCTTCGACGACGAGCCCGACGCCGAGATTCGCGAGGCCTGTCGCGATGTCTTCGACACCCTGGAGGTGGAGCTCCTGGTCCCCATCTTGTACGGAACGGAGCTGATGGGTGTCATCGCCGTGGGACGCAAGCTCTCCGGCGAGCGTCTCGACGCCCCGGATCGCGGCCTGCTGCGGACGCTGTCCAACCAGAGTGCCATCGCCATCGAGAACGCCAAGGCGTACGACGAGATCGCGCAGCTCAACGAGACCTTGGAGGCGCGGGTCGAGGACCGCACCCAGGAGCTGCGCTTCGCCCAGCAGCAGCTCATGCAGGCCGAGAAGATGAAGTCCCTGGGCCAGCTCGTGGCCGGAGTTGCCCATGAACTGAACAATCCCATCGGCTTCGTGCACGCCAACATCCAGCTCATCGACGAGTACGTGCAGAAGATCACGGGCCCGGACGCCACTCCCGAGGAGGTGGCGCGTGCTCGTGAGGCGCTGACCCGGCTGATCAGTCGCAGCAAGGAGGGGACCGAGCGGGTCAAGCAGATCGTGCAGGACCTGCGCAGCTTCTCGCGCATGGATCAGGCGGAGCTGCAGGAGGTCGACCTGCACGAGGAGCTGGATCGCACCATCGGGCTGATGGAGCCCCACTGCAAGGATTGCATCGCCGTCGAGCGTGACTACGGCGAGCTTCCGCGGGTGCGCTGTTTCTCCGGGCAGCTGAACCAGGTATTCCTCAACCTGTTGATGAACGCCTGCGACGCCATCGAGGGGAAGGGCACGATCCGCATCCGCACGGGTTCCACCGACGGAGGCGTGCGCCTGGAGTTCAGCGACGACGGCAGCGGGATTCCGCCCGACACGCTGAACCGGATCTTCGACCCCTTCTTCACCACCAAGCCCGTGGGCAAGGGCACGGGACTGGGGCTCTCGATCTCCCACGGCATCGTCGAGCGTCACGGCGGCACGCTGTCGGTGGAGTCGGAGCCGGGCCGCGGAACGACGTTCACACTGGACCTGCCGCTCGACGCCGAGCCAGGAGCCGCGTAGCATACGCGCCACGGAGGACCCCCCATGCCCGACCTGCGTCTTGGCCTGCTCGCCGGTTACTCCGGCGCCAGCATGAGCCTGCCCATGGACAACATCCTCGAGGCCGAGCGCCTGGGGTTCGACTCCGTGTGGACCGCGGAGGCGTACGGCTCCGATGCGGTCAGCCCGCTGGGGTACATCGCGGCGAAGACCACGAAGATCCACCTGGGCACGGCCATCATGCAGATGCCTGCGCGCAGCCCGGCCATGACGGCGATGTCCGCCATGACCCTGGACGGCCTCTCCGGCGGGCGCTTCATCCTGGGCCTGGGACCGTCGGGGCCGCAGGTGGCGGAGGGGTGGCACGGCGTCGCCTACGGCAAGCCGCTCACGCGCACGCGCGAATACATCACCATCATCCGCAAGATCCTCGAGCGCCAGGAGCCGCTGCGCTTCGAGGGCAGCCACTACCAGCTTCCCTACACCGGGCCGGGCGCCAGCGGCCTGGGCAAGCCGCTGAAGAGCATCCTGCACGGCCGGCCCGACATGAAGATCTTCACCGCGTCGATCAGCCCCAACGGCATGCGCTGCGCCGGCGAGGTGTCCGACGGCGTGTTCCCCGTGTGGATGAACCCCGAGCGCTTCGACGTGTTCAAGCCGCACCTGGAGGAGGGCTTCGCCAAGGCCGGCGGCGGCAAGAACCTGGAGCGCTTCGAAGTGGCGCCTTTCGTCACCGCGGTGATGGGCGACGACTTGGACAAGTGCCGCCTGCCGGTGAAGGGGATGATGTCGCTCTACATTGGAGGCATGGGCGCCCGCGGCAAGAACTTCTACAACGACTACGCCAGGCGCCTGGGCTACGAAGAGGCGGCCGCCACGATCCAGGACCTGTACCTGGACGGCAAGAAGGGCGAGGCGCTGGCCGCGGTTCCCGACTCCCTGGTGGACGACGTCGCCCTGATCGGACCCGCCGAGCGGATTCTCGAACGCCTGGAGGCCTGGAAGGAGGCCGGCCGCAATCGCTACGTGGGCTCCATGCTGATCGGCGGCGGCCAACCCGAGCTCCTGCGCCTGCTGGCGGAGAACGTCCTCTAGCGGTGGCCGACCGGCGGCGGATCGTCCAGCTCGACAAGAGCCGGGTCTGGCATCCCTACACGGAGATGAGCCGCTACCGTGCGGAGGTCGAGCCGCTCGTGGTGGCGGAGGCGCGGGGCTCGCGCCTGGTCGATGCCGACGGCAAGACCTACCTGGACGGCAACGGCTCCTGGTGGACCTGCGCCCTGGGCCACAACCATCCTCGGCTCGTGGCCGCGCTGAAGCAGCAGGCGGAGCAGCTGTGTCACACGGCGCTGGCGGGCATCGCCCACGAGAACGCGTCGGAGCTGGCCGAGGCACTGGTATCGGTGGCCCCCGACGGGTTGGAACACGTCTTCTTCAGCGACAATGGCTCGACGTCGGTCGAGGTCGCCATGAAGCTGGCCCTCCAATACTGGGCGCAGAACGGGCGGCCCGAGCGCACGCGCTTCGCCGCGCTCTCGGACGCCTTCCACGGCGAGACCCTGGGCGTGACGGCGCTGGGTGGCGTCGAGGTGTTCCGAGCGCCGTTCGATCCGGTGCTGCTGGAGTGCGCGCACCTGCCCTCGCCGGGGGATCCCGAGGTCAGCCTGGAGCGGGCCCTGGATGCGTTGGAGACGATCGTCCGCGAAGGGGCGGACAGCCTGGCGGCCATCGTGCTCGAGCCCATGGTTCAGGGCGCCGCGGGCATGCGCATCTACGACGCCGCCTACCTGCGCCGGGCGCGGGAGCTGTGCGACCGTCACGACGTCTTTCTCGTGGCCGACGAGGTCTTCGCCGGGTACGGACGCACGGGCACGCGCTGGGCCTGCGATCACGCGGGAATCGCGCCCGACGTGCTGTGCACGGCCAAGGGCTTTACCGGCGGCATGCTGCCCATGGCGGGCACCCTGGCCACGGAGCGTATCTTCCAGGGATTCCTGGGAGACGCCGAGCGCGCCTTCTATTACGGGCACACCTTCTGCGGAAACCCGCTGGGCGCGGCGGTGGCCCGCGAGGTGCTGCGCGTATACGACGAAGAACGCATCCTCGAGCGGGCCAAACCGAAGGCTGCGCGCATCGCCGACGCGTTCGCGGCCATGGGCAAGCTTCCGGGCGTGGCGCGCACGCGGGCGCTGGGAATGATCGGTGCCCTGGACCTGGAAGGCGGCGCCGGCTACCTGGCCGATGCCGGCTGGCGCGTGTATGCAGAGGCGCGGGAACGCGGTGCCTATCTGCGGCCGCTGGGCAACGTGGTCTACGTGACCCCGTCCCTCAACATCCCCGACGAGGACCTCGACGCGCTGCTCGCCATCGCTCGCGAGAGCGTCGAAGCGGTGGTGCGCAAGGGCGCCTAGCGGCGCTGGCCGAGGGTGGCACGGGTGGTCACGCGCCGGTCGTCCCGCAACACCACGATCTCGATCTCGGAGCCAGGGCGCGTCCGGGAGAGCATCGCCGCGTACTCCTCCAGGTTGGCCACCTCGGAGCCGGCCAGCGAGACCACCACGTCGCCCGCTTGCAGGCCGGCCCGCTCTGCGGGGCTGTCCTTGCGCACGCCCTGGAGGCGCACCCCCGCTACCGGCGCCCCGGCGAAGTCCGGGATCGTGCCCAGGTAGGCGCCGTAGCCGCGCCCGCGGGAGGTCGACTTGGACGCCGTCACCGTGCGCGCCGGGGGGCGCACGCGCGCAGCGGCCACACCAGCCGCCACCCGGTGCACCAGCGAAGCGACCTGGACGATGCCCTCGGCGTTCACCCGCTCCGCGTCGTCGTCCGGCGTGTGGTAGCCGCTGTGGCCTCCCGTGTAGAAGAGCAGCGACGGGACGCCGCGCACGGCGAACGAGGTGTGGTCCGAAGGCCCGATGCCGTCGCCGACCAGCTCGAGCTCCAGGCTCAGGGGCTCGGCCGCGCGCTGGAGCAGCCCGTCCCAGATGGGCGAGGTCTCGACCCCAAATACGGTGACCCGGTCGTCGCGCAGCCGGCCCACCATGTCCATGTTGAACATGGCTACGGTGTCGCCCAGCGGGATCATCGGGTCGTCGGCGTAGTGGGCGGAGCCCACCAGGCCCACCTCTTCGGCGGTGAAGGCCACGAACACCAGGCTGCGTCGCAGGCGCGGGCCCTGGGCGAAGCTGCGCGCCAGGGCAATCAGCGCGGCGGTTCCCGAGGCGTTGTCGTCGGCGCCGTTGTGCACCTCGCCGCGGCGGTCCGGCGCCAGGGAGTTCAGGGCGCCCAGTCCCAGGTGGTCGAAGTGGGCGCCCAGCACGACGGCCTCGTCGGGGTGCGTGCCGCGCAGCACCCCGACCACGTTGGCCACCTCGTCCCGTTCCCGCTCCACGCGCACCCGAAGCCGCGCACGCGCGCCGATGGGCTGCGAAACCGGGGCGCCGTCGCGCTCGATGCGGTCCTGAAGCTCGGCCAGGTCGAGGCCGTGGGCGTTGAGGATCCGGTCCGCCGCCGGGCGCGAGAGCCCGAGCCCGGCCACCTTGCCGGCCGCGCTGGTGGGGTTGGTCTGCTCGGCTCCGGCGCGGCCGGCCAGGGCATCGGCCTGGCTTTGTGAGGGGACCAGCAGCAGCGCCGCCGCACCGTGACGGCCCGCATTGACCAGCTTGTAGGCCCGGCCCAGGCGGGTGGCGCCCTGGGGTCCCTCCTCGAGGGCCTTGATGGCGGGCCCGTGGTCCAGGACCAGGACGATCTTGCCGTCGACGTCAATATCGGTGTAGTCGTCGTAGCCCGCCTCGGAGTCGCTGATGCCGTAGCCCGCGAAGACCAGCTCCGCCTCCAGCTCGGCGTCGGCGCTTCCCGCGAACGCCTCGTAGTCGGGCCCTCGCTCCAGCGGCACACCTTCGATGCCGAGCTGCGCGTCCGCCACGGCGATCGCCACCGGCATCTCGAAGCGCTGGAGAAAGTCGCCTCCGGGCGTCGCCGGCTCCAGGCCTGCGTCGGCGAAGGCGCGGGCCACGTAGTCCGCGGCGGCGCGCAACCCAGCCGTTCCCAGGCCCCGACCTTCCCGGGCGTCGTCGGCCAGCCAGGCCACGTCGGCCGCCAGCCGCGCCGGGTCGAGCTCCGGCGCCGGTGCCAGCGGCCAGCTCCAGGGGAGCCGGGCGCAGCCGAGCACCAGCGAGACGAGGATCAGCGCGCATAGGCGGAGTGCTCGGGACTTCATGGCCGGGAACCTAGCCTGTATCCTGGCTGCGTGACCGCGCGCGCGGATGTGCTCATCGTCGGTGGAGGGGTCGTGGGTGCGAGCCTGGCCTGGGCCCTGGCCCGCCGTGGCGTTTCGGGCGTGGTGGTGGTGGATCTGGACCTGGCCGGCGTCTACGCCTCCTCGGAGCTCAACGCCGGCGGCGCGCGCGCCACCTGGTGGCAGCCGGTCAACATCGAGACCTGTCGCCTGACCCTGGACTTCTTCCGCAGCCACGCCGACGCCTTCTCCTTTGCCGAGCGCGGCTACCTGTGGCTCTACGACGATGCAGCCCTGTGGCATAAGGCCCGTGAGAAGCGAGCACTCCAGAACGCGGCGGGCCTGGACGTCGAGGTGTTGGGTGTCGGAGACGTGGCGGAGCGTTTCCCCGTGCTCGACCGCAACCTGGACGAGCTGGTGGGCGCCACGTTCTCGCCCCGCGACGGACTGGTCAATCCCAACGCAGTGCGCGCCTGGTATCGGGCCGAGGCCGAGCGCTGCGGCGTCCGTTTCCTGAACCGGCACTACGTGGCCGGTGTGACCACGGCGGTAGCGTCGGGTCTGTCCGGTCCGTTGCGGCGGGTGGAGAGCGTCGACGTGGCCGAGGTGCGGCGCGGTCAACCCACCGATGACGACGGTACGGTGCGCGACATCCTGACCACCCACCGCGTGCCCCGGGACGTGCTGGTGGCCGAGTCGCGCATCGCGTGCGACGTGATCGTCAACTGCCTGGGCGCCTGGTCGCCGATCTTCTCGGCCAAGATCGGCGTGCGCGACGTCACCGAGCCGGTGCGCCGGCAAATCGCGCTGGTGGACGTACACGCGGGCGACGTGGCGGCCGGCGTCGACCTGGCCGGACTGGGGATGATCGTCGATCCGAGCGGCTTGTACCTGCACCCCGAGGGTCCCCACGTGCTGGCGGGCTACTCGATCCCCGACGAGCCGCCGGGCTTCGACTTCGGCTACGACGGCGACACCTTCTTCGAGGCCGAGATCTGGCCCCGGCTCGCCCACCGGGCCTCGAGCTTCGAGCGCTGCGGTCACGTGCGCGGCTGGGCCGGCCTCTACGCGGTCACGCCGGATTGCTCGGGCATCGCGGGCCGGGTGGGCGGCTTTGCCAACCTCTACGAGGCCCACTCGTTCACCGGGCGCGGCGTGATGCAGTCCTACGCCGTGGGCCGCGCCATGGCGGCGCTGATCGACACGGGTGCGTTCGAAGACGCGGACCTGACGGCGCTGGCCCGCGACCGCTTCGCGGACCCGGCGCGTCTGGTGCCCGAGGACCTTCACATCTAGGAACGTGACCCAGGACTGACGTAGACCGAGACTCGCCGAAAACCCCTATCCTTTGACCAGGGCTTCTATTGCGGGGAGGGATCGGCATGATGGCTGAGGCTTCACCCGAGGCCGCGCCTCGTCACCGCGATGCGGTGCGCCGCTTTCTGCTGCGTCTCGTCCGCGACGAAGCGTTGGCGGAGGACCTGGTCCAGGAGGTCTTTCTGCGCGCGCAGCGCACCCGGAGTCCCCACCGAGGTGGGGCCAGCGAGCGCAGCTGGCTCTGCGCCATCGGCCTCAATCTGGTTCGGGACCACTACCGGGCCAGCAGCCGGAATCCTGCCGCCGCAAACGAGAGCGATGCGTTCGATCGGCTGTCCTGCGACGCAGAGGAAGATCCCGAGCAGCAGGTCATGGAGGCGGAGATGACCGATTGCATCGCGGAGTTCGTCGTGCAGCTTCCCCGTCCCCAGTGCGACGTGGTCGCGCTGCACGATGCGGGCGGCCTGACCCATTCCGAGATTGCGGCACTCCTGGACCTCTCCGAGGCGAACTCGCGCGTGATCCTGCACCGCGGTCGCAAGGCGTTGCGGGCGCTTCTCGAGGAAGGCTGCGTCCTCTCCTTCGACAGCGACGGCATCCCCTGCCAGCGCCGCCCGCCGGGCGACGGCAACGAGAGCTGCTCGAGCTGAGGCTCTGCTGCCCCAGGGCCGCCGGGGATCAGCCGTTCTCGGGGCGCTCGCTCCGCTTGCAGCAGCCGGCGTCTTGGTTCCTTGCCCCGAAGCGGGACATCATCTTCTCCATCATGGGGCCGCACCCGGCCATCTTGTCGGCGAGGTGCTTGCAGCACGCGGGGAAGCTCCCCTGCTTCGTGGCAGCGTTCTTCTCTGTGGTTTCCTTGGCCATGGCGATCGCTCCTCCCATCCAGGCTGATTGCTTCGCTGCTTCTCTGACTTCCCGGGGCCGGAAAGCGTTACAGCCAGCCAGGGGGAGGCGCTTCCCTGGGGCCTTGGTGGTCTGTAACGCTTTCTCGCGGTGGATCGTCCAATCGGGTGGCGGGACATCCCTCGGGACCCGCCCACACGAGGAGAGAGCAAGATGTTGGAACCCCACCTGGATCCGAAGACCCAGCTGCTCGTGGCCCTCGGCTCGGCCGTCGCGGCGAAGTGTCAGATCTGCTTCGCCGGGCTCTACGCCCAGGCGGACGCAGTCGAGGCCACAGACCAGGAGGTCCGCGCCGCGGTTGCCATCGCCAACAAGGTGGCGGCCAAGTCGCACGAGTTCATGGTCGCCTTCGTCAAGGACGCCACCAAGGGAGTGGTCGCGGTTGGCCCGGATGAGCCGGCGTCGGGCCCCTGTGCCTGCGAGTGACGGCGCTGTGGCCTCTCGCCCCCTCCGCGGACTCGCCCGTTGGATCTCCCCAGCAGCGGCGCGCTCGTGTAGCCTCATGCGGTAGGTGGTATCCGTGCCGGAGCCCCCCGTGAAGTCCGAAGCCGTCGAGCGCAGACTCGCCGCGATCCTGAGCGCCGACGTGGTGGGCTACACGCGTCTCATGGCGCAGGATCAGGTGACGACCCTCAAGACCCTGAACGCCTGCCGCGACGCAATCGGGGGGCTGGTCCGCCAGCACGGGGGACGGGTCGTGGACGCCGTCGGCGACAACGTGCTCGCAGAGCTCCCGAGTGTGGTGGATGCGGTGACCTGCGCCGTGGCGATTCAGGATCAGCTCGGCGCACGCAACGAAGGTCTCCCCAGCGAGCGCAAGATGCAGTTTCGCATCGGCATCCAGCTGGGTGACGTCATCGTGCAAGGCGAGCAGATCTACGGCGACGGAGTCAACATTGCCGCCCGGCTCGAGGCGCTTGCCGAGCCGGGCGGTGTCTGCGTCTCGGACACGGTCCACGATCAGGTTCGGCACATCCTGCCGTACGCCTACGAGGATCTCGGAGGGCAGTCGCTGAAGAACGTCGCGGATCCGGTTCGCGTCTATCGCTTGCAGATGACGGACGGCGATGCGCCGGACGGAGCCCCGAACCTCACGGTGCCGGGCTTCGCCGGCCGGCCAGCCATTGCGGTGCTCGCCTTGGACAACCTGAGCGGCGACCCGGAGCAGGAGTACTTCGCCGACGGTATCGCCGAGGACCTGATCACGCGCCTGTCGGCCGTCCGCCTGTACCCGGTGATCGCCCGCAACTCGAGCTTCGTCTACAAGGGCAGGGCCGTGGACGTCAAGCAGGTGAGCCGAGAGCTCGGCGTTCGCTATGTCATCGAGGGCTCCGTACGCAAGGTTGCCGACCGGGTTCGCATCACCGCCCAGCTGATCGACGCCACCACCGGCCACCACCTCTGGGCCGAGCGTTACGACCGCACGCTGCGTGATGTCTTCGCGCTCCAGGACGAGATCGTCGACAGCATCCTCATGGCACTGCAGAAGACGTTGGAGAAGGCCGAACGGGAGCGAGCCATTCGCAAGGCCCCCCAGAACCTGGACGCCTGGGACTGTGTGCAACGTGGCTGGTGGCACCTGCTCCGAAGCACACGCGAGGAGGTGGCCAAAGGGCAGGCCCTGTTCCACAAGGCGACGGAGCTGGACCCCCACTTTTCCCTCGCCTTCAGCGGCCTGGCCTTGGGCCACCTCTACGAGCTCGGCTACCAGTGGTCCGGGTCGCCGCAGGAATCCCTTGCGGCCAGTCTTCGAGCCGCCGAAAGGGCCGTCGCGCTGGCCGATGACGAGCCGCAGGCGCATGTTGCGCTGGGTCTGGCCCGCGCCAATGCAGGCCAGTACGAGCAGGCCGCTTCTGCATCCGAACGGGTCATCGAGCTCAACCCGAGCGCCGCCGTGGGCTACTGGTGCCTGGGACGCTCGCTCTCCTATCTGGGTCGACCGGACGAAGGCGTGGGACTGATCGAGAAGGCGATCCGCCTCTCGCCCCACGATCCCGTGATGCACGAGTTCCTCTTCGACCTCGGCGTGGCGCACTTCCTGGCGGAGCGGTACGAGCAGGCCATCGTCTGGGAGAGGAAGAGCCTGCGGGCGAGGCCGGACCAGCCCGGCGTCTACCGGGTGCTTGCCGCCAGCTATGGACATCTGGGCCGGATCGAGGAGGCGCGGGCCGCGCTCGACGGGATGAACGAGCTGGCGCCCGATTTCTCCCTCCAGGCCCTCCGGGTTCACGTCCCGTCCGCGGTCGTCGAGCGCTACCTCGAGGGTTGGCGCAAGGCCGGCTGGACGGGATGAGCCGACGCACGCCAGCCCGGGTTCAGGCTCCTAGTGGTCCCGCTCGCACCAGGTGCGCACGGCTCGCAGGTTCTCGTCCACGAGCTGTTGCGCCAGCTCGCGCACGCGGAAGCGGTCGAGCTCGCCGCCCACCATGGGAATGGCGTTGGGGGAGATCAGCTTGAGCGAGACGCGCGTGCGGTGGGCGGGGTCGTCGGGGTCGCGCGTCAGGGTCCAGGTCTGGTCGAAGCGCACCAGCGAGAGCCGCAGCTCCGAACGCAGGCGTTCGCTGGGGATCACCTCGACGGGGCTCTCGGTCATGGGCATGGGCACGCCGTAGAGCCGGTAGCGCCAGCGCGCGAGCCCGCCCGGCTTGGGGTAGTCGGCGTCCACGGCCAACGCCTCGGTGCGGTCCGGGCTCCAGGCGATCAGCTCTGCGGGGCGGGTGAGGGCGTTCCAGACGCGAGACCGATCCGCGCCGATCGAAACCGACATCGTCACGGTGATCACGCGCTTCGCGCCTCCTCTACGGGGTCACCCCATGAACTCCGGCCACTCGTCCGCCCAGGGCCGCACCTGTTCGAAGGCCCACGCCGCCTGCAGCACCCGGTCGTCCCGGTGCCGCGGCGCCACGATCTGCAGTCCCACCGGCAGCCCCGCCCGGGAGAGCCCGGCGCGCACGGTCCCGGCTGGGTGCAACGACAGGTTGAAGGGAATGGTGAACGCGCCGACGCCCGCTTCGGGCAGCGTCTGCCCCTCGATCTCCTTCGGGAAGGGGCCCTTGGCCGGGGGCGGGTCGAAGGGAAGCGTGGGCGTGAGCAGCAGGTCGTAGCGCTCGAAGGTCTCCGCGCACCAGCGCGACAGCTCCTCGCGGCGCCTTCCCGCTTCCGCCCAGCGTTCGGGAGTCATGCGCCATCCCTGCTTCACCCCCCAGATGAAGGCGCGTCCGAACTCGCTCTCTCGTTCCGGAAGATACTCTGCGAGCATGCCCGCCGCCTCGAAGGAATTGACCAGGCCCCAGTCCCGGCCCAGGGCCGGGGGGCCGCCCTTGACCAGCTCCACCTCGTGGCCCAGCTCGGCGAAGACGGCCGCCGCGTCGCCCACCACCTCGGCCACGTCCGACTGGACCGGCGTGTAGCCCAGGTCCGGCGAAAACCCGATGCGCAGGCCCGGCGGCAGGTCGCGCAGGGTGTCGCGGTAGGAGAGGCCCGCGGGCGGCAGCGAGTTGGGGTCGAGCGGGTGCGGTCCCGCCACCAGGTCCAGGTGCAGCGCCGCGTCCTCCACCGTGCGGGTCAGCGGGCCGTGCACCGCCGTGTCGATGGTGACCCAGATCTTGTCGGGTCCGTGGGGGATGCGTCCGTAGCTGACCTTGAGCCCGAAGCAGCCGGTCATGGCCGCCGGCAGCCGCACCGAGCCGCCGCCGTCACTCGCCGTGCCGATCGGGATCACGCCGCCGGCGATGGCCGCCGAGGTTCCTCCGCTGGAGCCGCCGGGGGATCGCTCCAGGTTCCAGGGATTGTGGGTCGAGCCGAACACCAGGTTCTTGGTGATGGCCGTGTACCCGAACTCCGGCGCGTTGGTCTTCCCCACCACGATGGCGCCCGCCGCGCGCAGGCGCTCGACCTGGATCGAGTCGCGCGTCGCCAGGTTGTCCTTGAAGGGCAACGAGCCCTTGGAGGTGACCAGCCCTTCGGCGTCCTCCAGATCCTTTACGCCCAGGGGCACGCCTTCCAGCGGCCGGGCTTCACCGCGCGCGATGCGCTCGGCGGAGGCTCGCGCATCGGCCAGCAGGTCGTCGCCGTCGCGCATGGTCGTGAACGCGTTGAGCTGGGGCTGGGTTGCCTCGATCCGGTCCAGGGTGGTCTGCATCAGCTCGACGGGCGAAAGCTCGCCCCGGGAGAGGAGCGCGGTCACCTCGACGAGCGGCCGGTGAAGCGGATCGGGCATGGGGGACCTCCGGTGTGCGAGGTCCAGCATACCAGCCGCGGCGCTCCGAGAGGGCCGCGCCGGCATACCTCAGAGAGCCCCCTGCAGGAACGCTTGCACCGCGGCCAGAACCGCGGCGGGCTGGTCTACGTGGACGTGGTGGCCGGCGTCCTCCAGCTCCACCAGCTCGGCCCGGGGCAGCTCGGCGCAGAGGCCCTCGGCGTCCTCCGGGCTCAGGAACGGGCTCTCGGCGCCGCGCACCAGCAGGGTGGGGCAATCGACCCCGGACACCGGCGGGAGCTTGCGATACGGGAGTGCGAACCAGCGCGGGTCGAACTTGAAGCCGAAACGGCCGTCGGGCTCCTCGCGCAGCGACTGCTCGGCGATGCTCCGGCGCAGCGCTTCGTCGGCCCGCGCGGCCGAGGGCAGGAAGCGGAAGCGCTCCACCGCCCGCTCCCGGGAGCGGTGCGTGACCCGGAACGAGAGCGCCCTGCGCGCCGAGCGGCGGGCCGCGCGCGGCATCCCCCAGGCCAGGTCCAGCAGCACCAGGGCCCGGGTTCCGCGGATGCGCGCGGCGCGTTCCAGCGCGATGTGTGCACCCATGGAGTGGCCCATCAGCGCGGCGCGGGGGGCTTCCAGGTGCTCGAGGAGTGCGTCCAGGTCGTCCCCGAACGCGCCCACCCGGGTCTCGTCGGGGTAGTCCGAGTCGCCGTGGCCTCGGAAGTCCAGCGCCACGACGTGGAACTGCTCCGCCAGGGCCGGCGCCAGATGGTCCCACCAGTGGGCGTTGGAGCCGCCCCCGTGCAGCAGCACCAGGGGCGGCTGCGCGGGGGCGCCCCAGTGCAGCGCGTGCAGGCGCACACCCGTCAGTGAAGGGTGGGTGAAGCTCTCGCTGCGGGCGGGCATGGGAACGAAGCGTACCGCACCCCCCGGAATCGGCCGCTAGAGGCCTTGAAACGGCACTTTCGGCTTTGACTCCGTCGGAGAGTCGCCTATGATGCGCCGGCGCCAAGACAGATCGGCGCACGGAGGGTAGAGGCACATGGCAGCTCGAAGAAAGAAGGCGGGGCCGAAGGAGCTCATCATCTCCAAGGCCCGTACCAAGAACGCAGTGAAGAAGTGCAACGTCGGTGGCGAGTTCTACGAGGCCCTCGACGCACAGGTCCGCGAGACGATCGCGGCCGCCGAGAGGCGCGCGCTGGGCAACAAGCGCAAGACGCTGAAGGCCGTGGATCTCTAGTCGAGAGAATCGCGAGTTCGAAGGGCCCGCCGGCGTGAGCTGGCGGGCCCTTTTCTTGTCAGGCGTCCGGAAGGACGTCAGAACCTACGGGACGGAACCTACGGGACTGTCCCGTAGGTTCCGGTGTTGTCAGGCGTCTGGGAGGACGTGCAGCTCGAGGGACGACGCATGCTCGGCGTCGTGGAGTACGGTCTGGCGCGCGGGGACGCCGCCGGCGGTGGTGGCGATCTCCTCGCGGGTGTTCGGATTGCGGTCGAAACGCGGGAAGCTGGACGATGAGATCTCGAGCCTCAGCCGGTGCCCGGCGGGCACCCGCGCCGCCACGGACCAGAGGTCGATCTCGATTCGAGTCGGGGTCTCGGGCTCGAGCCAGGCGGGCTCCGCGCCGCCCTGCCTCCAGCGCGAACGGGTCACACCCTCGCATAGGTTGGTGGCGCGCCCGTCGGGGGCCACCTGCACCAGCTTGGCGGTGAAGTCCGTGTCGGGAGCGCTGGACGCGGCGAACAGCGTGCAGCGCACGGGCCCCGCCAGGAGCTGGTCGCGCCCGAGCGGCGACCCGTCGAACACGAGCACGTCGCTGCGGGCCTCGACGCCGCGCTGATCCACCGCGCCGCCCGGCCCGATCAACGCGCCTCCGCAGCTCGGCACCGGGTCCGCCGGGTCGTAGGTGAAACGGTCCGGCGGCTCGGCGCCGTCGGGCGCTTCGGGGTCCAGTCGCCCGTCGCCGCCCAGCCCGTTGGCGCGTCCGCCGCTGCGCAGGTGGAGCCGCTGTGCGCTGGCGCCGTCGGGCGGCCAGGCGTCGAAGTCGCGCCAGTGCTCCTCGCCCAGGGCCAGGATCCGCGCGCCCGGCTCCGCGTTCGCTCCGCCGCGCTCGCCGAGGTGACGCTCGAAGAAGCCCAGCATCTCGCGAGCGGCCACGTGGCCGAACCAGCGCGAGCGCGGTGATCGGCGTCGGCGCTGGTAGCGCCCGTGGGTCCACGGGCCCACCACCAGGCGCGGGGAGGCCGCTTCGGGGCTCGCCCGCAGCGCTGCGTAGTCGGCGAGCTGGGGGCCCAGGAAGAGGTCGTACCACCCGGACAACAGCAACGTCGGCGGCGCGCGGCGCACGTCGGGGCGGAAGCCGTCCCAGTACGCGTCGCGTCGCGGGTGGTCGAGCCAGTCGCGATAGAAGGGCCGCTCGCGCAGCGCCACGCGGTCGGCCTCGCGCAGGGGCCGGAAGCGCAGCCCGCGGTCGAGATCCACGCGCCGATCCGGGATGTTCTCGCGCTCGCCCACGCCGGCCGACCAGCGCAGGGCCGTCTCCAGGGAGAACGCGCCTCCCGGGTAGAACGTGGCCCAGAGGTCCGAGGCGCCGATGCCGGCCGCCAGCGCCGTCACCCGGTCCGGCCGCCGCTCCAGCGCCGCCCACGCCGAGTAGGCCAGGTAGGAGAAGCCGCACAGTCCCAGGCGCCCGTTGCACCAGGGCTGCTCCAGCACCCAGTCGACGGCACGCTCGCCGTCGGCGCCCTCGTTGACGAAGGGGGTGAAGCGTCCCTCGGAGTCGTAGCGGCCGCGCACGTCCTGCAGCACCGCGGCCATGCCGGCCTCGGCGAAGAGCCGCGCTACCAGGAAGATCGGCGTGCGCCAGGACCCCCGCCCGTAGGGCGTGCGCAGCAGCACGGCGGGAACGCGCGGCTCCCCGACCGGGCGGAAGACGCTGGTGGCCAGGCGCACGCCGTCGGCCATCTCCACCCAGGTGGAGTCGACGGTCGCGGCGTTGCGGCGTGCGGGAAGGTCGAGCGCGAAGCGGACGAGGTCGAGCGCGTTCAAGCGCCGGCCGCTTCCGACCGGATCCGCAGCACGCGCGCGCCCGCCTGCAGGTGGGTGCCTACCGCCAGGTAGGCCAGCACCACCTCCACCTGACCAGTCACGCCGGCCACCAGAGCCAGGAACAGGCGCCCGTCGCGGCCCAGCAGGAGCCAGCGCGCGCGGCCCTCGTGCTCGTCGGCGTAGCGGCGGCGGAACTGGGTGCCGTACTTCTCCTTGACCAGCATGGAGAGGCTGTTGCCCGCCACGGCGCCGAAGCCCAGGGCGATGGCCGACTGGCCGGCGCCCATGGACCAGGCCCAGATGGTCATGCCGCCGATGAGCCAGGCCTCGCCCACGCGGTCGAGGATCGCGTCGTACACGCCGGCGAAGGGGGAGTCCTGGTAGCGGATCCGCGCCACCTCGCCGTCGACGCCGTCGAGCACCGAAGCGAACTGGGCCAGGAGCCCTCCGACCAGGCCGTGGCCCAGGGCGAAGGCCAGCGCCGCGCCCAGGGTCCACACGAAGGTTGCCACGGAGATGTGCCACGGCTTCACTGCGCTGGAGAGGAGGCGCTCGGTGATGCGCAGCGAGATGGGCCGGTTCAGGTAGCGCGAGATGATCCCGTCGGAGACGCCCACCGTGCCGGCCAGCACCTTGCGCCGCGCCACGGCCACGTCGTCCTCGTCGCGCACCTCCTGCCACAGACCGGCCACGGCGAAGGGCTTGACCGGCTCGCGCTGGGCCAGGGCGGTGAGGGCGCGGCCCTGGGAGCGCTTGTCCGGCTCCTCCTCCACCAGCGCCCGCGCGAAGCCCGGCGTCACCAGGGCCAGGCCCGTGAGCACGGCGTCGGCGCCCACCAGCCGCTCGCCGCACATGCGCAGGGTCTCGCCGCCCGGCCAGAAGGCGGCGCGCGGGGCGCCTTCGTGGGCGGCCAGGGCGTCTGCGCGGTAGTCCACGGCCACCGCGCTCTCGGCCTCGCTGCGGGCTCCCTCCACGAAGCGCACGACCAGGCGGCGGTCGTAGTGCACGTCGGTGGCGGCCAGGAAGACGCGCTCGCCGGCGCCGATGGCCGCGGCCAGGTTCTCCACCACGCGCACGCGCGCGTGGCGGCAGGGTCCCTCCTGGAGCGCGGCGTAGGCCCAGCGTGCTTCCTCGGGGTCGCCGGTGATCAGGAACTCGCGCACGCCCGCGCGCAGGAAGGCCAGTACCGTGCGCTCCACGGGGCGGAGGGTGAAGATCGGCGTGCGCTGGGCCGGGCCGCTACCGGTCGCGAAGAGAACGCAGCGTCTGCGTTCAGGCGTCTCCATCGGCCAGGAACTCTTCGATCCTGCGGGCGGCGTCGACGTCGGGCATCTGCACCGGCGGGTGCTTCATGGTATACGCGGAGATCGGAAGCATCGGGCCGGCCAGGCCCCGGTCGCGGGCCATCTTCACGTAGCGCAGGATGTCGATGACGATTCCCGCCGAGTTGGGCGAGTCCTGTACCGACAGGCGCGCTTCCAGCTCGATCGGCGCGCCGCCGAAGCCCTTGCCCTCGATGCGCAGGAAGCAGAGCTTGTTGTCCTTCTGCCACGGGACGTAGTCGCTCGGGCCGATGTGGACGTTGTCTTCGCCGATGTCGTACGGGATCTGTGACGTCACCGCCTCGGTCTTGCTCACCTTCTTGGACTTGAGGCGGGCGCGCTCCAGCATGTTCAAGAAGTCGGTGTTGCCGCCGGTGTTGAGCTGGTAGGTGCGCTCCACCTTGACGCCGCGGTCGGCGAAGAGCTTGACCGCCATCCGGTGCAGGATGGTGGCGCCCACCTGGCTCTTGATGTCGTCGCCCGCGCAGGGGATGCCCGCGGCGCGGAAACGCTCGCCCCACTGCGGGTCGGACACGATGAAGACCGGCACGCAGTTGATGAAGGATACGCCCGTCTCGAGGCACGCCTCTGCGTAGCTCTTGGCGGCCTTGTCCGAGCCTACCGGCAGATAGGAGAGCAGGATGTCGGCGCCCGTGTCGCGCAGCACCTGGGCCACGTCCACCGGCTCTTCGTCGCAGACGCGGAAGGCCTTGTCCGGCGGGTAGTCGGCCATGTGCGCGGCAACGCCATCGTGCACGGGACCCATCTGCACCAGAACGTCACTCTTCGCGACGGAGTCGCTGATCACCGTGGTGCAGTTGGGCGGCGCGAAGGCGGCCTCGTGAATCGGTCGACCCACCTTGCGGACGTCGATGTCGAAGCAGGCCACCACGTCGACGTCGGCCGGCCGGTAGCCGCCCATCTCGAGGTGCATCAATCCCCAGGCCTCCTGGGCCTCGGGCGGCACGTCCCGGTAGTACTCGAGTCCCTGCAACAGGGAACTCGCGCAGTTGCCCAAACCCGCGATGGCGATCCGCACACGGCGATCCCCATCCCGGCCCTCTCCCCCAGTGGTGTGGTCGGTCATGGCCACGGAATCTAAGCGCCGTCCGCTACCCGGTCAACCTGCAGAGGGGGACATTCCTGCATAACTGCACCGGTGCCACTCCTGGAAAGACTGGTACTTCGTGCAGTTACGCAGGAACGTCCCCCTCTGCAGGGTCGATAGGGGGAGATTCCCCTCGGATGTTCGCTCCAATCCGGTAGAGCGCCGGCAGGCCGTGCACGTCCGCCAGGTGCTCCAAGCCGACGCTGGCCAGCTCCGCCGCCCGCTCGATGGCCCCCGGCGTGGACTCGGCCTCGCCCAACGGCATGCGGTCGGCCACCGCGACCGCGTTGGCCAGCGACAGGAGTGCGTAGAAGAAGGCGCTGCGGTCCTCGGCGCCCAGCTCGGCGGCGGCCCGGAAGACCGCATGACGCGCGTCGGCGGCCACCGGCAGCTCGGGCTGCCAGACCGGCAGCCGCCAGGCATCCACCTCCAGCGCCCGCGCATCGGCCGGCAGCGCCGCCAGCTCCTCCGGCGGGAGGTGGGCGTAGAGGGCCAGCACGGCGTCGTCGCGGGGCGGGAAACCCAGATCCTCCAAGCGCCCGGTGCGCCAGCGCTCCGCCCACACCCGGGTCTCGGTGTCGAGCTCCCAGATGGTGCCCTGCATCATGCGAAAGTAGAGCCAGTAGTCTTCGCGGAAGAGCGTGTCCATCAGCTTCGCCAGCGCTTCCAAGTCGTCGCCTTCGTGACGCGCCCGCCAGTAGAACTGGCCCTCCAGCGTCCGCGTCTGGCCCGGGGGTTCCCAGTCGTTGTCGCCGCTCGGCTTGAGCCACACCTCGATCCGATCGCGCAGCGCCAGCACGATCAGCTCCGGATCCAGCGCCTGGGCGGCGCGCAGCAGGGTGGGCTCGCCGGCGTCCACCGCCGCCTCGAGCCACTCCACCAGGGCGGTGGGGTTCGGCGCGTCGAGGGCCCAAGCGTCCAGGTCCACTGCCGCCACCAGCTGCTCCGTGGTCGCGTGCTCCAGGATCCAGCCGGCCTCACCCAGGCCTATGGCCTTGATCGTGAAGCAGAGCTCGGCTTCCGGCATGCGCGGGATCAGTGCCTCGGGCTCGCGGGCCAGGTCCAGCAGCTCGCCGCGGCGCGCGACGGGCGTGCGGCACACGAGCTCGACCTGGGTGTCCAGGGGGAGCTCGGACATCGCATCCCGGGCCGCGGCCCGGTCGCGGCGCGCGAGGTCCAGGATGCGGCGCGCCGGCGCGGGGAGGAGGGGGAGGGGCATGGGGACGCCGGAAGGTAACGCGTGGGCTCCCCGGGCGCGGTGGTATGCTGCCGGGCCCCGGCGGCCCGGCCAGCCAGCGTCGTCCGCATTGGGGGGAGGGCGGAACCATGTGGCGCGCCGGGTGCTTCGCAGCGGGCCTTCCCGTCGGCGCGCTGGCGGGCGTCGCCTTCGCCTCGCCCGGCGTGATGTCCGCCGCCGTGGGAGCGTTCGTGGGCGCTGCGCTGCTGCTGATGATCGGAAGCGGTCTTGGCCGGGGTGGCCGGGGGCGATCCGTGGCCGCTGCGGCCCAGACCGGCTGGCTGGCCCTGCCCGCCGTCGACGCCGCCTGGCTCGAGCTGGCGCCGGGCCCCCTGCCCTTCCTCGCCCTGGCCCTGCTGGTGGTGGCCATGGCCCTGGCGGGCGCCGCGCGCGGGCGCGCGCCGGGTTCCGCCCTGCGCACCGGGATCGTCTCGCTGCTGGCCGGCCTGATCCTGGTGCCCGCTCTGGCGCTGGCCCTGGCGCTGGGAGGCGCCTCGGCGCCTGCGCTGGGCGAGGGCACCGCCGCGGCCATCTTCGATCTTGACGCGCGCGTCGTGACGCGGCCCCTGCCTCGCTGCGCTGCCGCGCCCGCGGAGGTCGAGGTTCTGTTGGAGCGCGGCGTCCATCCTCGGTTGGCCTCTGAAGGGTCGAGGCTCTTCTTCGAGGCGGCCGGGGACGACGGCCGCCGCCAGGTGCACCGCATGGACGCGGCCGGAGGCGAGCCTCAGTGCCTCACCTGCGCGGAGCCCGGCAACAACCGGCGCCCGGCGCCCGGCCGCGAGGGCAGGATCGTCGTCTTCGACAGCGACCGCTGGGCAGACTGGAACGCACCCGCCAACACCGAGCTGCAGCATCTGCGCGTCACGAAGGACGGTGCACCCCATCCTTCCAGGCGGCTCACCTTCAACCGCACGCGGGACGATCACGCGGTGCTCTCGCCTGCCGGCGCGTCGCTGCTCTGGTCCCGCCACGCGGGCGGACGCTTCATCGTGGCTTCGGCGGGCTTCCGCCGAGGACACGGAGCATTGCTGCTCTCGACGCCCAACGTGGTGGTGGCCGGGGGCGCGGCCTGGACGGCGCCGCTGGCCTGGTCGCCCGACGCGCGCGCCCTGGCCATCGCCGCCGGGAATCCGCTCGGGTCCCTGCGCGGCGAGGTGCTGGACCCGGCCACGGGCGCGTTGAACGA
>JAFDET010000016.1 GCA_019310195.1 Deltaproteobacteria bacterium | reverse complement strand
CCCTGGCGGCGCGCGCTCGCGAGTACCGCGGCGGCGCCGAGGGCGGCAAGCCGGTGCGCTAGCCCCTGGGCGCCCTGCTTCCGCAGCGTGCGCGTGTCCTGCCCGTCGCGGCAGCGGCACCGGCCGACGCCCGCGGGACCCTGGCCGCCATCGCGAGCGCACTGGCGCAAGGCCGCGCCCAGCGCGCCGAGCGCCGCCACTACGGCCTGTTCACCGAGAACTGCGTGACGGCCCTGGCGCGCACACTGGACGACGCGTTCGGCGGGCCCGAGCCCCTGGAGCAGACCCTTGGCGGGCGTGTGGATCCCGACGGAGCGCTGGCCTTCTGGCCGCTGGTCTACTTCGGCCGGGTCGGCGAGCGCCTGGCGGTCGAGCGCGTGGAACGGCTCCCCGGCCGACGCGAGCGCGAGCTCAGCGCGTTGCGAAGCCGGGAGGGCGGCCTGCGCCTCTACGCCCGCGAGTCCAACACCCTGTCGTCGCGCCTCTACCGGCGTCGCGACGCCGACGGGAGCTTCCTGCTCTTCACCGACGACGTGTTCTGGCCACGACCGCTCTACGGCGCACTCAACCTGGCCTGGTCTGCGGGCGACGCCGCGCTGGGCCTGCTGACGGCGCCCTTCGACCGCGGCCGGCGCCTGGAGCGGGCCGGCAAGGGCATGCTCTTCTCGGTGCCCGAGCTGGTGTTCGTGAACATCCGCAAGGGATCCTTCGACGCCGCAGGGCTGCGGCGCGACAGCGATGCCCCCTGACTCCGCCTCCGGGCCGCGAATCCTGCTGGCCAGCCTGGACCGTCTGGGCGACCTGCTCTTCACGCTGCCCGCCCTGGAGCAGGTGCGAGCCCACTTCCCGTCCGCGGAGATCAGCTTCGTGACCAGCCGCTACGCCGGAGGGCTCCTGGAGGGACACCCCGCCGTGGACCGGCTCTTCTGCGTGGAGCGCGACGGCAACAGCATCACCCGCTTCGTCCACTGGCAGCGCTTCCTGCGCCAGTGGGGCGCCCAGCCACCGGATCGCCTGGTGCTGTTCCGCGAGGGCCACGACGGACGCGCGCTGGCGCGGCACTTCCGCGAGGCTCGGGTGGATTCGGTCCGGGATCTGCCGGAGGCCGAGCGCCGCCGGCTGCACACCGCGCACCTGCGCGCTGCGCTGGCGGCCCGAGTGTGCGGGTGCGCCGCGCCCGACCCGGTGATGCCCACGCTGGCGATCCCCGGGCTGCGGCTGCGCAGGGCTCGCGCCCGCCTGGCTGCGGCGGGACTCGACCCGGCCGCCAGCATTGCTCTCCATCCGGGCGTGAACCGCCTGGTGCGCCGCCGTGGCTGGCGGCCCCGCGGCGAGACGCGGGCTTCGCCCAAGCTCTGGCCCCTGGAGCGCTGGATCGAGTTGGGACGCGCCCTGGCCCAGCGCGGGCTGCGGCCGATCCTGACCGGCAGCGGGGGAGAGGCGGCGGGTTGTGCGGAGGCCGCCCAGGCGATCGGCCCGGCCGCCGTGTCGCTGGCGGGCCGTGTGCCGATCCTCGAGCTCGGCGGGATCTACGCCCAGATTCGCGGGCTGGCCGTCTCGGACACCGGCCCGGGCCACCTTGCCGCCGCCGTCGGGGGCCGGCTGGTCTCGCTCTTCGGCCCCACCAGCCCCTTTCTCCACGGACCGCTGGCTCCGGAGGAACGACGGCGGATCCTGTGGAAGCCGCAGGCATGCGAGGCCTGCGGCGGAGGCGACGTCGAGCACCGCTGCATGCGGGCCATCGAAGTCGACCAGGTGCTGAACGCCCTGGAGGCCGTTGGCGCCGTGCCGGCCGCCTGAGGCTCAGTACTCCCGCTCGGTCACCCGCTCCAGGCGAATCGCCACACTCTTGCTGGGATCGCGGATCACGGCGATCAGGCTGTCCGCCCAGCCGTAGTCGCGCGCCATCAGCTCCTCGATCTCGAGGGTGAGCTTGGGGTCCGGAACCGCGCGGTAGTGGCCGAGGATGTCGTGCCGGAGCATCTTGATGACCGGCCGGGCCATCAGGCGCTGGCACCAGGCGCTGTCCTTGTCCCCGGCGCGCAGGTACGGGCTGCCGCCATGCTCGACGATCCAGAGCGAGGTTTCGTACTCGCGACCGTCGGCATCCCGGGTGGTCACCTTCACCACCTCGCCGCCGGTCTCGCTGGCGATGGAGATGGCGCCCAGGAAGGCCGCCACGAGTAGCAGGAACAGCAGAAGAACACGCACGGGCATTGCCCCCTTTCCGCCGTTTATCGCGACGCGGCCCCGTACGTCAAGGGGTGCCTGCGCGAGGGGCGCTGGAGCGCCCGGTCAGACTGCGGATCTCCAGGCTATCCAGCACCGCGGCGAACCAGGGGCGGTACGCGGCGTAGCTGCGCAGGGCGCAGTCGGCGATCACCACCGCCACACGCCCGTCGCCCACCTGGATGAAGGTGAGCTCCTCCATCATCGGCCCGGCCCGGCCCGCGACCAGCAGGCGCCGCGCCGGGCGCCCGGCCACACGCAATACCGCGTCGTCCACCACCCGGCCGGCGCCCACGTGGGCGGCCTCGTGGCGATCCAGGTACTCCTGTACGGTGGCGTAGCCGCGCACAATCACCTGGAACGTGGCGGCGTAGTCCCAGGCAAGCCCGTCGGCGGCGATCATGCCCCGTTCGGTCTCCAGCCTCTGCCAGCCCAGCGGGAGCCGCAGCTGGTAGCCGAAGCGCGCATCCACGTGAGGCGCCGCCGCCAGCAGGGGCGGGCCCGACGGGGGTCGCGTGCGCCGCTCCGGCTCCTCGCCGGGCCACGTGCGCAGGTAGACCGTTCCGTTGGGGAGCCCGTAGAGGGACAAGAAGGAGTTCACGTCCAGGTGGGAGGGCCCGCGCACCCAGCGGTCGTCGCGAGCCATCGGGTACATGATGTCGGCGCGGATCGGGCTGTGTCTGCGCATGCCGAGCGCATGACCCAGCTCGTGCAACGCCACGGTCCCCACCTGACCCGGGTTCAGCAACCCGTGGCCATCCGCCAGGTAGATGCGCAGCGACTGGGCCTCGAACGACGCCTCGAAGCGGTCCGGCTCCAGCTCGTCGCCGATGCGGCACGCGCGATCCATGGAGATGCGCCCCACCACCTCGACCGACGGCTCCGGGCTCGGCGCGGGCTCGGCCAGCAGCTGGATGCGCAAGTCGGCCTGGCTCTCGCGCTCGACGAGACGGAAGCGAACCAGCCCCTCGAGATTGCGCTCCCAGGCGTCCAGCGCGGACTCCACCGCCACCCGGTAGGCGCCGGGTGCGATCGGATCGAACTCGTCCTGCAGCCCGTCCGGGATGGCCGGAAGGGAAACGTGCACGGCCAGGGGAAAGCGCTCGCGATCCCAGCGACAGAAGACCAACGCGAAGCGATCGCCGTCCAGGACGATCGGGTGGGCCATGAACGGCAGGTAGTTGGGCTCCACGAGGCCGTCGAAGGCGCCCCGGAAGGCGTAGTAGTCGAAGCGGCTGGGGGTGTAGACCGAGCGGGAGGGAGCGCGACCCTGGCCGCATGCGCACAAGGCCAGCAGCACAGCACCCAGTGCACGCCGCGGCCCCGAGGATCTCACCGATCGCGTCCGCGGCGCATCACCCGCCGCAGGGAACGATCCTCCTCGCGGCGGCGGATCGCCTCGCGCTTGTCGTAGGTCCGCTTGCCGCGCCCGAGAGCCAACTCCACCTTGGCCCGTCCGTCCTTGAAGTACATGCGCAGCGGCACCAGGGTGAAGCCGCGCTCGGCCACCTTGCCCCCCAGGCGCGCGATCTCGCGACGGTGGAGCAGCAGCTTGCGGTCGCGGATGGGGTCGGGGTTCTCGCGCCCGGCCTGCTCGTAAGGGCTGATGTGGAGCCCGACCAGCCAGGCCTCGCCGCCCCGGATGCGCGCGTAGGCATCACCCATACTGGCCCGTCCGGCCCGCAGCGACTTCACCTCGGGCCCCAACAGGGCCAGCCCGGCCTCCACGGTCTCCAGGATCTCGTAGAGGTGGCGGGCCTTGCGGTTGGTGCAGATCACCTTGACGGCTTCGGGTTCCCCCATGGGGAGGGAAATTAGCCGGTATGGCGGAAAATCGCGTCACGCTGGGGCGGCTGGCGCCCACTAACCAGAGAGAGTTTGCGGGCCGAACGCGCTCGCAACCGCCTGTTGTCCGGGCCCCGCGGGGTAGATCCATGTCGTGCAAGAACGTCGTCTCCAGCGCCCTCGCCCTTGTCGCCGTCCTCGGCTTCGGGATCGGGACCCAGGCGATGACGAGCAGCGTGGGAGGACCCGAGCGGGACGCCTTCGACCGGCCCCTGGTCCTCCGGGAGAGCCCCCGCAGCGATGCCACCAAGAGCGCATTCGAGTGCCTCGACGGCACGCTCACCGACGGAATCATCGACTTCATCTCCGCGGCGCCCGCCTTCGGCTTCCCTCTCGACGTTTTGGGTGAGGACGAGGCGAACGGCGCTCTCCACCTGGGGGGCAACGCGGGCCTTCTCTCGTGGCAGACATTGGTGGGCCTCGGCAGCCTGGACCGGGCCGGCGCCAACGAGATCCTGCCCATCGGCATCGAAGACCTCGGTTTCACCGGCGTCGAGAGCCTGACCGTGAGCCTCCTCGCGTCCGGGGCCCTCGACCGCCATGAGCTCGAGGAGAACTTCAGGGGGGCGCGCAATCCGGGAACGGCGCGTCTCCGGAACGCACGCCGCTAGAACGGCGCCGGCTTCGAGAAACGCCGTACACACTGAGCTCGTAATGCTGAGCTGAGCCCGAAACGCCCCGTCGCGCATGGCGCGACGGGGCGTTTTCAATTCCGGCGCTCGTTCGCAGCGGCGCTTCAGTCGCGCATGCGGTTGTGGGCGTCCACGAAGACGCGGATGCCCTCCCAGTCGCGCACCCGCTCCTCGGGCACCTGGGCCCAGCTGGCGATGATCACCGTGTCGCCGGGCTTGATGAGGTGAGCAGCGGCGCCGTTGACGCAGATCTCGCGCGAACCCGGCTCGCCTTCGATCGCATAGGTGGAGATGCGGGCACCGTTGGTGCAGTCCCAGATGTCCACCTCCTCGTACGGGAGGATGTCGGCCGCGCGCAGCAGGTCCGAGTCGATGGTCACGGAGCCCTCGTACTCGATATTGGCCTCGGTGACCGTCGCACGGTGGATCTTCGACTTGAGCATCTTGCGGGTCATCGGGGGGGCTCCTGCCGGTGGGGGTGCGGATACAGCACACGGTTGTCGATCAGACGGACCCGGGCGCCCTCCCCGCCGTCGGCGGACGGGAAGTCAACGGCCAGGGCCAGAAGTGCGGGCCCGGAGAGCGCCTCCGGGCAGGTCTCCAGGGAGTCGGGGTCGCACAGCTCGGCGTACTCGACGCAGGCCAGCGGCGCTCGAGCCAGCTCGGCTCGCACGCGAGCCAGGATCTCGGAGCCGCGGAACACGCCCTCGCGAACCGCCCGCTCGGCCACGTCCAGGGAGCCGACCAGCACGCGAGCCTGGCTGCGGGCCTCGGGAGCGAGGTGGCGATTGCGGCTGGAGAGCGCCACGCCGTCGTCCTCACGCACGATCGGGGCGCCCACGACCTCCACATCGAAGTTCAGGTCGCGCGCCATGCGGCGCAGCACCGCGAGCTGCTGGAAGTCCTTCTCGCCGAACACGGCCACGTGGGGCTTGGCGGCCAGGAAGAGCTTCGTCACCACGGTGGTGACGCCCCGGAAGTGGCCGGGTCGGCCCTGGCCGCAGAGCGGCCGGGTCAGGTCCGAGACCTGGACCCAGGTCTGGTGCCCCGGGGCGTAGAAGCCGGGCTCGCGGGGCGCGAAGACCAGATCCACGCCCCGCCCACGGCAGGCAGCCAGGTCGGCCTCCCGCGGCCGCGGGTAGCGCTCCAGGTCCTCGTTCGGCCCGAACTGGGTGGGATTCACGAAGATCGTGACCCACACCTCGTCCGCCTTGGCCCGCGCCGCGTCCACCAGGGCCAGATGCCCCGCGTGGAGCGCGCCCATGGTGGGAACCAGAGCGATGCGCCGCCCGGCCGCGCGCACCTGGTCGGCTCGCTCCTGCAACCGCCGTGTCTCTTCGACGACCTGCATACCTATCGATAGGTGTGCTCGTCGGCGGGGAACTTGGCCTCGGCCACCTCTTCGGCGAAGGCCCGCGCCGCCTTCGAGGCCAGCGCCCCCAGGTTCGCGTACTGCTTCACGAAGCTCGGCGTCCAGTCGCTGAGGCCGAGCATGTCGTGCATCACCAGCACCTGGCCGTCGCAGTCGACGCCCGCTCCGATCCCGATGGTGGGGATCCGCAGCGACGCTGTCAGCTCCGCGGCCAGCGGTGCCGGCATGCCTTCCAGGACCACGGAGAAGGCGCCCGCCTCCTCCACCGCGCGCGCGTCGGCCAGGACCCGCTTGCGTCCCTCCTCGCCTCGACCCTGCACCCGGAAGCCGCCCATCTGGTGAATCGACTGGGGCGTGAGCCCGACGTGGCCCATGACCGGGATGCCCGCCGCGCAGATCCGCGCGATGGCCTCGCGCACGCCTTGCCCGCCCTCGAGCTTGACCGCGTGGGCTCCGCCCTCCTTGACCAGGCGCACCGCGGCACGGACTGCATCCTCGGCGCAGACCTGGTAGGAGCCGAAGGGCATGTCGGCCACCACCAGCGCACGGGCCGCGCCTCGCGCCACCATGCGCGTGTGGTAGACGGTCTCGTCCAGCGTGACCGGCAGGGTCGTGTCGCGCCCCTGGACCACGTTGCCCAGGGAGTCGCCCACCAGCAGGACGTCGATCCCTGCAGCATCGAAGATGCGGGCGAAGGTGAAGTCGTACGCGGTGAGCATCGCGATGCGCTCGCCGCGGCGCTTCTTGCGCGCCAGCGAGCGGATCGTCGTGCGGTGCTCCCGGGTTGCGGCGCTCACAGTCGACATGGCGGCTCTCCGGGCGATCCCGGGGTGCCATTCGCGTCGCGTCTCCGGAAACAAAAAAACGCGCCATCCGGTAAACCGGAGGCGCGGATCCACGACGGCTTGGAGGGTCGCCCGAACTGGCGGGCGGGCCCGCTCCTGCACGTCGGTTCACCTTTGCTCGCCCCCGTCTCGGTCCGCCGCAGCGGATCCAAGCAGTGTTCGGGCTGAGGTGAGGCGACGTTCCTATGTTTTCCGGAGCCCTTCGGCGAGGGCCACCCGGGGTGTTTTGCGATGGAGATCGCACCGTGCGATTCCCCTCACGGCAGAGAGGCTAGAAGCAGCCGTTTCGAGGGTCAAGGGCCGAGCTCAATCGGCCCCCTCCAGCCGGGCTCGGACCGCAGGAGGCAGATAGCGCGACTCCAGCGACGCTCCGGCGTGGGTGCGCAAGGCCTCCACGAGGGTCTGGATGTGGTCCTCGAAGCTGTCCCCAGCCGCCAGGATCACCCAGAGCTTGTCCCGCACCCGGCACACGCCGCTCTGGACCGGGATGCCGGGCTCCACCTCGCGGGGCCCCGTGGCGACGCGAACGTCGAGCCCAGCCTCGCGGGCCAGGTCGGCCAGGGCATCGCGCATCTCCTGAGGCGTCATACAGCGTTCCGGCTTCGTGCCAGGGCCAGGAAACCTTCCGGTGCGATCGTCTCGGCCCGCGCACCGGGATCGAGCCCGGCGGCCGCGATCCACGCCTCGACGTCGCTGCAGTCCAGCCTCGGGCTGCCGCGCAGGGCGTTGGCGAGGGTCTTGCGACGGGTGCCGAAGGCCGCGCGCGCCACCCGCTCCACGGCCTCGAGCTCGTCGCCCCCGGCGTCCAGCCGCACGGCGGCGTCGGCCCGGGGGGTGATCCGCAAGGTGGTCGACATCACCCGCGGGCGCGGATGGAAGCAGCCCGGCCTCAGGTCGCCGGTTCGCTCCACGCGGGTGGTCAGGGCGTGCAGTACCGCCAGCGACCCGTAGTCCTTGCCACCGGGGGACGCCGCGATGCGCGCCGCCACCTCGCGCTGGACCAGCACCGACCAGTCCAGCAGCAGCCCTCGCGCCGCGAGCAGCGCCCGCAGCAGCGGCGACGACACCGAGTAGGGCAGGTTCGCCACCACCCGCACCCGGGACCCCAGCTCCCGCGCCAGGCCGGCCAGATCCACCCGCAGTGCGTCGACGTGCCGGAGTTCCACGTGCGCCGGCAGGTCGCCTTCGGCCTTCAGCAGCCGCACCAGCCCGGCATCGACCTCCAGCGCCACGACCCGGCGCGCGCGCACCGCCAGGGCCCGGGTCAGCACGCCCAGGCCGGCGCCAATCTCGATGACTGTATCGTCGGACGCGACGCCAGCCCGCTCGGCCAGGCGCGCCGCCAGCTTGTCGTCGACGAGGAAGTTCTGTCCCAGGTCGCGGCGCGGTCGCAGGCCGTGGCGCTCCAGCAACGCGCGAACCTGCGTTCCGCTCACCGACTGGGCTCCGGGACGGCAGAGCCGAGCGGACGTCGCGAGAAGGCTTCCAGATCCAGGGCATGCCGGACCCCCGACGCCAGCATGCGCGCCCCGGCGGCAGCCACCATCACGGCGTTGTCGGTGCAGAACTCGCGCGGCGGGAAGACCGCCAGGAAGCCATCGGCCTTCGCGGCCTCCGCCATGCGTTCGCGCAGCCGGCGGTTGGCGGCCACGCCGCCCACCACGGCAAGCCGGCCGATCCCCTCGTCGCGCAGCGCACGCCGTGCGCGCGCCACCAGCACGTCGATCGCCGCGGCTTCGAAAGAGGCGGCCAGGTCGGCCACGTCCTGCTCGCCGAGCGGACGCCGGCGTTCCACTTCGCGCAGCACGGCCGTCTTCAGGCCGCTGTAGGAGAAGTCATAGCCCGGCTCGCCGGCGAGCGGCCGCGGAAACGCTACGGCTGCCGGATCCCCCGAGCCGGCCACGCGGGAGAGCGCCGGTCCGCCCGGATACGGCAGGCCCAGCAGCTTGGCCACCTTGTCGAAGGCTTCGCCCACCGCGTCATCGCGCGTCTGGCCCAGGAGAACCGCCCGCGCCGCGCGAGAGTCGACGCGATACAGGGCGGTGTGCCCCCCCGACACCACGAGGCCCACGTAGGGGGGCACGAGCCGCGCGTCCGCCAGCTCCGCGGAGATCAGGTGACCCTCCAGATGGTGGACTCCGACGAACGGGACGCCCAGGCGAAAGGCCAGAGCCTTGCCGAAGGACAACCCCACGAGCAGGGAGCCCACCAGGCCCGGGCCTGCGGTCGCCGCGACGGCCGAGAGCGATTCCGGCGTCACGCCCGCCTGCGCAAGCGCCGCCTCGGCGACTGCCGACACACCGCGTACGTGGTCCCGTGAGGCCAGCTCCGGGACGACTCCGCCGTAGGGCGCGTGCACGTCCACCTGCTCGCGGACGCGGCTCGCCAGAATCTCGCTGCCATCGCGCACGACCGCGGCGGCCAGCTCGTCACACGAACTCTCGATCCCGAGTACGAGCGCGGGAGCCGTCATCGCACGGCGTGGGCGGTCAGCCCATTCCGCGTTCGAGCTTCTCCTGCTGGGCCTTGCAGTCTATGCACAGCTCGGCCACGGCGCGAGCCTCCAGCCGCTTGGTCCCGATGTCCTCGCCACACGACTCGCAGGCACCGTAGACGCCGTCCTCGATCTTCTTGAGCGCGCCCATGATCTTGTTCATCAAGCCGCGCTCGCGCTCGCGAAGCCGACCGATGAAGGCGAGCCCCTGATCAGACGACGCGGTGTCGATCTCGTCCGGAAGGTCGTCCGGGTCCAGATTCAGGTCCCCGCCCATCGCGCGTTGCGCGTTGCCCAGCAGCGCGTCGCGCTGCTGAATGAGGATCTTCCGGAACCGCTCCTGGTCACGCTTTCTCAACGTCTCACTCCAAGCATCCTGCGCTCTGCGCTACCCCGCGCTGAGCCGTTCGAGCTGCCTCTGGGCCTCGTCGGCCCGCGGCGAATCAGGGTACTCCGTCAGGACCCGTTGGAAAACATCCCGGGCCGCATTTGAGTAGCTCGGCCCGAGATTCAGCAGAACTTCACCTTGCCGATAGAGCGCATCCGGAGCCTTGTTGCCGGCGGGATACATCTCGACCACCTTGGCGAAGCGAAGAATCGCCTTTTCCTGGTCTCCCTGCTTGTAGTAGCAGTCGGCCATCCAGTACAGAGCATCGTCCGCATAGGGCGAAGCGCTGTAATTCTGCAAGAACTCACGGAAGCCTTCAATACAGGCCTGGACTTCACCGCGCCGCCACGCGCCGTACGCCTGGCGGTACTGCTGCATCTCCGCCGACGACGCCGAGAGCGCGCCCGGGCTGTTCTCGATCTCCGGCTGCATGCCCCCCGGAGCCGCCGGCGGGGGCGCTCCCCCGCCTTCCGCCGGGTACGCGGGGGCCGGCGCCGCCCCCCCGCGCGCGGCCGAATCGGCATCCTGCCGCGCGCGGCGCGCCTCCTCCAACGCCTGGTCGGCGCGGTGGTTGGCCACCTCGAGCGAGCCGCGAAGCTCGTCGATCTCCCGGTTCAACGCATCCACCCGCGCCGTCAGGTCGGCGAGCTGCGTCCGCGTCTGCTCGCCCACCTCGCCACCCGAGAGCGTGGCGACCCGGTTCTCCAGCTGCCGGAGATCCGACGTCGTCGCGCAGCCCAGGGCCGGGAGCCCCAGCAGCAGCACCGCGAAGCCAAGCCCCCTCACGGCAGGACGGCGAAGTCCACGCGACGGTTCTTGCTGAACGCCGACTCGCCGTGCCCCATGACCGCCGGGTTCTCCTCGCCGAAGGAGACCGACGTCATCTGACCCGACGACAGCCCGAGCTGCACCAGGTAGTCCCGCACTGCCTTCGCGCGGCGCTCGCCCAGGGCGAAGTTGTACTCCGAGCTGCCCCGTTCGTCGCAATTGCCCTGGAGCTCGACGCGTACGTCACCGCGTTGGCGCAGGATGTCGAAATTGTTGCGCAGTGCCTGGCGCGCATCGCTGCGGATCGACGACTGGTCGTAATCGAAGTAGATGGTGCGCAGGCCCATTCGGCGCGCCGCCTCGGTGCCCTCGGCGCTGCGGCCGGCGATGTCGCCGCCCGAGACACCGGACCCCATGTCTTCGTATCCACCGCCGCCGGCCCCGCCGGCGTCCATGCCCTCCGGACCGTCGTCGGACGAGCAGCCGACCGCCAGCGCCAGACCTGCGGCCAGCACCAACACCCCGATGCTTCTCGCGTTTCCGAACTTCATGCTACGGACCCTCCTTACCGTGCGTCCACCCTAGCGCGCCGCCGGGTGCGGCCCCCAAGCGGGGCTCGTGTTGTTTCCCGCGCCCTTGGTCAGGCGGCGCAGATTCTTTCCGTCGATTCCAACCGCATAGATATCCGCATTTCCTCGCCGAGTGGACGAGAATGCCAACCAGCGGCCGTCGGGAGACCAGGTCGGACCCTCGTCGCTCCGGGGATGCGTCACCAGCGGGCTGCTGCTGGTTCCCGCCGGATCGATGATCCAGATGTCGAACTGTCCCCCCACGCGTGACTCGTATGCGATCCAGTTGCCGTCCGGCGACCATGCCGGGCTGGTATTGTAGGCCCCGTCGTACGTCAGTCGACGGACGTTTGAGCCGTCTGAGCCCATCATGTAGAGCTGGGGAGCCCCGGAGCGGTCCGAGACGAAGGCCATCCGCCGGCCGTCCGGGGACCAGGCCGGCGAGATGTCGATGGCCCGGTGCTTGGTCAGCCGCTTCAGGCCACGGCCGTCCCGCCGGGAGGTGAAGAGCTCCGGCGCGCCGTTCACGGACATGACGAAGGCGATCCGGCTCCCCTTGGGATCGAAGGTCCCGCGGTAGATGGGCGCCGAGTCGTCGAGGGTGGACAGCAGCTGCCCGGGCTTCCGGCGCCCCCGGGTCAGCAGGAAGAGGGTCGGCTGCCCGCCCAGGCGGTACGAGGTGTAGATGATCTCGTTGCCCTTTGGGGACCAGTCGGGGAAGGCGTTGATCGAGCGGTTCCGCGTGGCGCCCCGGACGTCCGTACCGTCCGAGTTCATCACGTAGATCTCCTTGCGTCCGCTGCGGTCCGAGACGAAGGCGATTTCCGTGCTCGACATCCCGTGGCGGCCGGTAAAGGCCTCGATCACGTCGTCCGCGATGCGCCGGGCGATCACGTCCACATCGCCGGGATTGCCGAAGTAGCGCTTGCGCTTGAGCCGCCGGCAGCGCACCACGTCCCAGACGTGGAACTGCACGGCCATACCGCGGGGCTCGGTGACGACCGTGCCCTCGATCAGGGCGTCCGCGCCGATCTGGCTCCAGTCGGGACACACCGGAGGCGGCACCCCGTCCAGGCCCGCGGTCTCGTCGGGCCCCAGGAAGGCCTTCGGGTCGATCACCGCGAAGACCTTGGAGAACACCAGGGCGGCGCCAATGCGCTCGCGCAGCTCCGTCAGGCGCTGCGCATCGGGGACCGCCTGCTGATCCGTAAAGCGCTGGATCGCAGCCTTGAACGCCCGCGCCGACGGATCCGTCACGATGACCGCCGGCCGCTGCGCAGCGGCGTCCCGGGCCGCGCCGGCCAGCAACAGAACGGCCAGGATCAACGCCCCCCCCAGGCGCATCACATCAGGTCCTCCGGCCGGAACACGAACGGCCACTCGCCGGCCTCCGGCGGCGCCGGGAGCGGGCTGGCCTTCTCCAGGGCGCGCACCACCGAGTCGTCGTACCACGGATTTCCGGAACGACGTGTGATGCGTGGCCCACCCTGGACCCGACCACCGGAATCGATCCGCACCGAAACGTGGGTTTCCAGGTCCTGGCTGCGGAAGCCGGGTGCCAGGACCCAGCTCTGGCGCACGTGGATCCGCGTGCGGCGCATCCAACCGGCGACCTCGGGATCCACCCGCACGCCGCGAGCGCTCCCGGAGACAGCCCCGGCGCCGGCCACAGCGCGCGCCGGCGCGCCGGCGCGCGGGGACGCGGCAGCCACCTCGTCCGCACTCCCGGACTTCTTCTCCAGCTCCTTCATCACGTCGGCCAGGTTCTTCTGGGGCGGCGGCGGCGCCTTCTTCTTCGCCGGCTTCACGGCCGCCTTCTTGGGCGCGGGCTTGTCCTTGGGCTTGGGGGCCGCCTTGGGCTTGTCCGGCAGGACCACGGTCTTCTTGGCGGGTCGCGCCCGGGGCTTGGGCGCCGCGGCGGGCGCCGCGCCGGCCGGCGCCTCCAGGAGCTCCACCACCACCACGCCCTGGAGCGCCATCACCCTGGGGTTCGAGAGCCGAGGGCTCCATGCGAACACCGCGATGACCGCCAGATGAGCCCCCAGCGAGACGATCAGCACGCGCCGCATCTCGCGGCGCCGGCCGTCCTGAAGGGCCATGGCCCAGTGCAGCGCTTCCGACCGCAGCGATCAGCCCTCCGGCTCGGTCACCATCCCGAGCTTGCTGGCGCCGGCCTCGCGCGCCGCGGCCATGGCCCGGGCGACCTTTCCGTAGGCTGCGTCCTTGTCGGCACGCAGGAACAGCTCCTTGGTGTCACGGCCCTCGAAGATGGCCTCGAGCTTGACGGCGAGCTCCTCCAAGGGGACCTCCGTCCTTCCGACGAAGAGGGTCCCGTCCTTCTTCACGCTCAGGATCAGGGGCTCGTCGCGCATGCGCATGGGCTGCGTCTTGGTCTCGGGGAGGTCCACCTCCACGCCGGACTGCATCATCGGCGCCGTCACCATGAAGATCACCAGCAGCACCAGCATCACGTCCACGAAGGGCGTGACGTTGATCTCGGCCATGGGGCGACCGACGGGCGTGTGGTGGCCGGCCACGGATCAGCCGCTCGCGGCCCGGGGCTGGTTTTCCCCCTGCCCTGCCACGCGCCGGAAGTCCGTGCCCAGGTCGGCCACGAACAGATCCAGTGCGGCCGTAACCTGGCGCAGCTCGCCGATGAAGTGGTTGTAGAAGATCGTGGCGGGGATGGCGGCCAGCAGCCCGACGGCCGTAGCGATGAGCGCCTCGGCGATGCCCGGCGCAACCACCGCCAAGCTGGCGCTTCCGGAGCGCGCGATGCCCTCGAAGGCGTTGATGATGCCCACGACCGTCCCGAACAGCCCGATGAAGGGCGCCGAGCTTCCCGTGGTCGCCAAGAACGACAGCCCCCGCTCGACGCGTAGCGTCTCGCGCGAAGCGGCCCAGCGGACGTGCTGATCGAGCGCCTCGAACTGCGTCTCGGAAACGTCCTGCCCGGCGCGCGTGCCCGTCAGCTTGGCCATGCGGTGAAGCTCCGCATAGCCGGCCACGAACACGGCCGAGAGCGGGCTGCGATCGTACGCGCGCCCGGCCTCATAGGCAGCATCCAGCGAGCCGTCCTGATAGACCTCCAGGAACGCCTCGCTATCCTGATTTGCCCGGCGCAGCTCACGCCACTTGGTGATGATGAGCGACCAGGAGACAATCGAGAATCCGAGCAAGATGAGAAGGACGACCTGGACGACCCACCCGGCCTGAAAGATCAGGTCGAGTGCGTCGAGTCCCGCGAGTCGTCCCCCCATGGCCGACCCCGCGATGAGCAACGAGTTTCCTCCGGTGGCGGGCTCTGCGAGTCTAGGTAAGGCCCCACGCCGATACAATAAATGCGCCGACGTAAAGCCAACGTGAAGGAGAAGCGATGAAGGTTCGGGTGACCACCGGCGATCCCACCCGGGTAGCCGGCGACGTGCTGGCCCTGCCCCTGTTCGAGCTGGACCGGGACAAGTGGCGGCTGCCCTCGCGGCTGGGCCGCATCGACGCGGCCCTGGGCGGGCGCCTGGCGGCGGTGCTGGGCACGGGCGACTTCCGCGGCCGTGCCGGTGACACCCTCACCGTCTATCCCGACGACGGCCTGGCGGCGCGGCGCGTGGTCCTGGTGGGCCTGGGTCGCGAGGCCCAGCTGGACGCCGACGCGCTGCGGCGAGCCGCAGGCGCCGCCGTGCGCGCCACGGCGACCCGCCGCGGCGAGGAGCTGGCGTTCCTGGCGCCGACGACGCGCCGCCTGCGTCCTCCCGCCGTGGCTCGCGCCCTGACCGAGGGCGCCGTCCTGGCGGGCTACCGCTTCGAGGGCTGGCAGGAGGCGAAACCCGACGCCGGACCGGGTGTGCGCCAGGTCACATTCCTCTACGAGCGCGCCCCGGACGCGCGCAGCGCGCGACGCGGCGCGGACGAGGGAACGATCCTGGCCGAGTCCCAGAACCTGGCCCGCGAGCTCTCCAACCAGCCGGGCAACGCCCTGCCGCCGGCGGAGCTGGCGAAGCGCGCTCAGCGCACTGCCAAGGAAGTCGGCCTGCGCTGCCGGGTGCTGGGCCCGGCAGAGCTCAAGCGCCGCAACATGGGCGGCATTCTCGCCGTGGGCGGCGGCAGCGCCAACGCCCCGCGCCTGGTGGTGCTGGAGCACGGCAAGCGACGCGCGGCGGGAGCGAGCCGGGGACGGCCCACGATCTGTCTGGTGGGCAAAGGCGTCACTTTCGACTCCGGTGGCATCTCCATCAAACCCGCCGCCGGCATGGGCGACATGAAGCACGACATGTCCGGGGCCGCCGCCGTGGTGGGCGCGATGCGCGCCGTGGCGCTGCTGAAGCTGCCCCTGCACGTGGTGGGCATCCTGGGCGCCGCCGAGAACATGCCCAGCGGCACGGCCTACCGGCCCGGCGACCTGGTGCGCACCATGGCCGGCAAGAGCGTCGAGATCGTCAACACCGACGCCGAGGGCCGCGTGGTGCTGGCCGATGCCCTGCACTTCGCCAACACGGAGTTCGAGCCCGACGCGATCGTCGACCTGGCCACGCTGACCGGCGCCTGCGTGATCGCCCTGGGGAGCTGGTGCTCCGGCCTGTTCGGCAACGACGACGCGCTGGTGGAGCGCGTGCGCCGGGCGGGCGAGGCGTCGGCCGAGCGCGCCTGGCCCATGCCGCTGTGGGACGGCCACAAGCAGGCCATCCGCAGCCGGGCGGGCGACCTGAAGAATGCCGGCGGACGGGAGGCGGGAGCCGGCACGGCCGCCGCGTTCCTCTCCCACTTCGTGGGCGACACGCCCTGGGCGCATCTGGACATCGCCGGCACCGGCTGGACCGAGAAGACGGGCCCCTACCAGCCCGCCGGCGCCACCGGGGTGGGCGTGCGGCTGCTTCTGGAGCTTCTCCAGAGCTGGAAGAAGGCCTGACGGCCGGGCGCCGCGCGAGCCGGCGACTGCGGGCCCTCTGCTACCCTCAGGTTCCCGCCTGGAGCCGCGCGTGAGCCGCCGCCAATCCCCGCCCAAAGAGGCCGCAGTGCCGTCGGCGCGTCGCGAGACGCTGCCCGCCGAGCCGACGAGCGCACTGGACCGCCCCGACGCCCTGGGCGCCTACATGGCCCAGCTTCGCCACCACGCCCCCATCTCGCGGGAGGAGGAGCACGCCCTGGCCGTGCGCTGGGTCGAGGAAGGCGACATGGACGCCGCGCGCGAGCTGGTGATGGCCAACGTGCGCCTGGTGGTGAAGATCGCCATGGAGTACCGGCGCGCCTGGACCAACGTGCTGGACCTGATCCAGGAGGGAAACGTCGGGCTCATGCAGGCGGTGCATCGCTTCGACCCCTACCAGGGGGTCAAGCTCTCCTCCTACGCCGTCTACTGGATCCGCGCCTACATCCTCAAGTACCTGATCGACAACATCCGCCTGGTGCGGATGGGATCCAGCCGCGCCGAGCGCAAGCTCTTCTTCCGCCTGAACAAGGAGAAGCGTGCGCTGGAGGCCCAGGGCTTCCAGGCGGAGCCCGCCCTGCTGGCCGAGCGCCTGGACGTGAGCGAAGACGACGTGCGCAGCATGGAGCAGCGCCTCTCCCACGGCGAGCTCTCCATCGACGCTCCGACCCACGGCGGGGACGACGATTCGCGCTCCCTGGGCGACACCCTCGCCCACGAGTCGACCTCACCCGAGAGCGACGTGGGCGATCGCCAGCTGCGCCGGGTCTTCCTGGAGAAGGTGAAGGGCTTCCTCGACACCCTGGACGAACGCGAGCGTTTGATCGTGGAGTCGCGGGTCCTGGCCGACGAGCCCCACACGCTGCAAGAGCTGGGCGACGAGCTGAGCCTCACCCGCGAGCGGGTGCGCCAGATCGAAGCGGGCGTGGTGAAGCGATTGCGCGAGCACCTGAAGTCCGAGTTGGTGGACTTCGAGTACTACGCACCCGCCCCCGACTGAGCGAAGAGCTCCTCCACCAGGCGCCGCAGCGCCCGAGCGGCGCGGCGACGGGGCGGGAAGGCGCTGGACTCCCCGCGCTGCAGCAGCTCCCTGCGCCGCTCGCGGGGCAGGAACGAGAAGCCCCGCTGCAGGCGAAGGCGCGGCTGCCACTCCAGCAGCCACAGCTGCAGGCGCAGCGCGCGGGTGCGCAGGCGGCTTCCCGCCAGCCGCTCCTCGAGCAGCGGGCCCAGGTCCACGTCGCCGGCGCCGGGCCCCGACTCCGGCGGGAGCAACGCGTCAGCGGCGTTGTAGAACGTGCGCGCCGCCCGCCCCGAGAGCACGCGCGGGCGCTCCGCGTCGCCTGCTAGGCTGCCCATCTCACCTCCGGAGGCCCACCATGCCCGATCTTCTCGTCGAGCGCGACGACCACGTGGCCATCGTGACCCTGAACCGGCCGGACCGGCTCAACGCCATCAGCATCCCCATGCTCCAGGCCTTCTCCGAAACGCTGACCGAGCTGGACACGGACCGGGAGGTCCGGGTCATCGTGATCACGGGCGCCGGCCGCGGCTTCTGCTCCGGCCTCGACATGAAGGACGTGGCCGCGGGCACCGGGATCGGCTCCGACGGCGGCGGCGGCATCGGCATCGGCCGCTTCGACCTGCGCAGCGCGCCGCCGCTGGTCCTGCACCAGACCGACAAGCCGACGCTGTGCGCGCTGAACGGGCCGGCCGCGGGCTACGGCATGGACCTGGCCCTGGGCTGCGACATCCGCATCGCCAGCGACACCGCCAAGCTGGGCGCCGTGTTCACCAAGCGCGCCATCGTGCCCGAGTCGGGCGGCACCTGGCTGCTGCCCCGCCTGGTGGGCTGGGAGAAGGCCTGCGAGATCGTCTTCCGCGGCAAGATACTCAGCGCCCAGGAGGCTCTGGAGCTGGGGCTGGTGTCCCGGCTGGTCTCGGCGGACGCCTGCCTCAAGGAGACCCTGACGTTGGCCCGGGAGATCGCCGCCAACGCGCCCATGGCGGTGCAGGCCTCCAAGCGCATGATGCGCATGGGCCTCGACGAGACCTTCGAGGCCAACGTGCACCACGTCTTCCTGCAGCTACTGCCGCTGATGGGCTCCAAGGACTTCCGAGAGGGCGTGAAGGCCTTCCTGGAGCGTCGCGAGCCAGAGTTCGAAGGCCGCTGAGCGAACCCTGAGTGGACGGGCAGTTCCGGCGCGGAATTGCACTCAGGTAGCGGGTTTCTTGCGCCGATGAGTCGGGCGTGGAGGTCGGACCCGAGCCCGTCGACGCCCGCCGCGCGATCCTGCCCGCCGCGGGCGCTGCCCTGTGCGTGATCGTTTTCTGGGGCGTGGGGCTCCGCTATGCGGGGTTCCGGATCCCCTACGGCTTCGGCGTACAGGAGATCCACCCGGCCGAGCTGGTCTTCAGCGTCTGGTACCTGTTCCTGGGCATCCCGGCGATCGGGCTGGCGGCCCGAGCACTGGACGCGGGCCGCGTGCCCGATCGCGCCCTGTCCGGACTGCGGAAGCTCGGCGCCCAGCCCTGGGCGGTACCCGCGGCGGTGGCGCTGGCGGCGCTGACCACGCTGGCGATCCGCGCCTGGGTGCTCCAGTTCGCCCCGACCGCCGACGACGAATCCACCTACGTCTTCATCGCCCGCACCCTGCTGGAGGGGCGCCTGGTCAACCCGTCGCCCGGCGACGAGGCATTCTTCCGCAACCAGTTCATCGTCCTCAGCGACGCCGCCTGGTACGGGAAGTACCCCATCGGCCACCCCCTGGTGCTGGCCGCCGGAGAGGCCCTGGGCCTTCGCGCCCTGGTGGGGCCGGCTCTCACGGCCGCCGCGCTGGCGCTGACCGTCGCCATCGGGCGACGATTGTGGACGCCGGGGCAAGCTCTCTTGGCGGGCGGGCTGCTGCTGCTCTCGCCCCAGTTTCTGTTCACGGGCGCCACCGAGCTCTCCCAGACCACCTCCGGCGTCTGCCTGCTGCTGGCCGTATGGGCGCTGCTGCGCCTGGACGAAGGCGGCGGGCTGCGCGCCGCGGCCGTGGCGGGGGCCGCCCTGGGCTTCGGCGTCCTGGCGCGCCCCCTGCCGGGACTGCTCTTCCTGGCGGTGGCCGGACTCTGGGTGCTGATCCGCTACCAGGACGAACCCGTCGTCCGCCAGGCGCGTCGCGTGGCCGTGGGTCTGGCGCCGGTGGCGCTCTTCGGCCTGGTGCTGCTGGCCGTCCAGGCGGCCCAGACCGGCGACCCCACCCGCACCAGCTACGACGTCTACCACGGCGGCAGCTACCGGGGCTTCTTCCGCCTGGAGTGGATCTCCGCGTCCCTGGCCGGCGCGCTGCTGCGCCAGAACTTCTGGCTCTTCGGCTGGCCGATCTCATTCCTCTTCCTCTTCTTCGCCCGCCGCGACGGCCGCAGCGCGCTGCTCTGGACCCTGATCCTGGCGGAGTACGCCTACCGCGTGATCCTGCCCAAGACGGTGGTGGCCTCCACCGGGCCCGTCTACGTGGCGGAGGTGGTGCCCCTGCTGGCCCTGCTCTCGGCCAACGGCATGGCGGAGGCGACCCGGCGCCTGGCCCGGCACCGCGTTCCGCGCGCCCGGGAGCGGGTGGCCGCGCTGGCGCTGGCCAGCGTCCTGGTGGCGGCGACCGCCTTCCTGCCCGTCCAGCTGCGCGACCTGCACCGCTCCGGGAGCACCTGGCAGACGGCGCACCGGCTGCTGGACGAGGCCGGCGCCGAGCGCGCCCTGGTCTTCGCGAACGCCATGGTGGACGTGGGCTCCGCCGCCTCGTGGGCCTCCTACCCGCCCAACCCGGCCCCCGATCTCGACGATCCGCGCATCTTCGTGCGCATTCCCACCGGCCAGGGAGCCGCGGATCGGGCGCTGGACTTCTGGCGCCGCCGCTTCCCCGACCGCTCCGCATGGATCTTCGTCTGGGCCGAGGGCCAGCCGCTCCTGAAACGCCTGGAGAGTCCGGTGGCATCGAGCCATCCTTAGGCGGCCGAGCCCCTCCGCTCGCCTTCGGCTCACTGCGCGCCCTCGGCAACCTCCCCAGCTCGCGCGTAGACGATTGCCTCGGGCTTGCGGGCCATAGGCTCGGGTGGGCTTGCGGTTTCAGGCAGGGCTACGAGCCGGTCTCTTCGCGGACCTCAGGTGTCAACTAACGGGACTGTCCCGTTAGTTGATGCGGGCCTTAGTCTCCGGCGCCGTGGCGCGCCGGTCAGGGCTAAGGGGCAGTCTGTGCGCGCTGCTCGAGGAAGCGCAGCGCGACGGAGGCGTGGAGGGCGGCGCCGGTGGCCATGGCGGTTTCGTTGAGGCGCATGCGGTTGGAGTGGATCGGGTAGGCGGGGCCCTCATCGGGGCGCACGCCCAGGAAGACCATCGTGCCC
>JAFDET010000015.1 GCA_019310195.1 Deltaproteobacteria bacterium | reverse complement strand
CTCAACCGGGTCCGTAACGAGCACCAGAAGGCCGGCAAGCGCCCGCTCTCCACCGAGGACCGCGAGGCCCACGGGTCCGAGGGCCGCCGGCTGAAGGAGGCGGTGGCGGCCGTGGAGGGGCGGCTCGACGAAGCCCGGGCCGAGCTGGACGGCCGGCTGAGCGCGATCCCCAACCTGATGCACCCCGACGTTCCCGTCGGGGGCGAGGAGGACTTCCGCGAGCTGCGCCGCATCGGCGAGCCGCCGCGCTTCGACTTCGCGCCCCGGGACCACCTGGAGATCGGCACCGCCCTGGACCTGCTGGACTTCGAGGCCGGCGCCAAGGTGGCCGGGCAGAAGTTCTACTACCTGAAGAACCAGGCCGTGTTCCTGGAGCTGGCGCTCCAGCGCTTCGCCCTGGACCGGCTGACGGCCGAGGGCTTCACGCCCTTCGCCACGCCGGATCTGGCGCGTCCGGAGATCGTCGATGGCCTGGGCTACGCGCCCCGCGGCCCGGAGACCCAGATCTACTCGCTGGCGAACGCCGACCTGTGCCTGGTGGGCACGGCGGAGATCACCCTCGGTGGCATGTACGCCGACACGATCCTGGACGCGGAGTCCCTGCCGCTGTGCCTGGCCGGCGTCTCCCACTGCTTCCGCACCGAGGCCGGCAGCCACGGGCGCGAGAGCAAGGGCCTGTATCGGGTGCACCAGTTCACCAAGGTGGAGATGTTCGCGTTCACCCGGCCCGAGGACTCGGAGGCCATGCACGAGCGGCTGGTGGGCATCGAGGAGGGCCTCTACCGGGACCTGGAGATCCCCTTCCGCGTGATCGACGTGGCGTCCGGCGACCTGGGCGCGCCCGCCTACCGCAAGTTCGACATCGAGGCGTGGATGCCCGGCCGCGGCGACGGCGGCGAGTGGGGTGAGGTGACCAGCGCATCCAACTGCACCGACTATCAGGCCCGGCGCCTGCGCATCCGCTTCCGCCGGGACAAACGCAACGAGAGCGTCCACATGCTCAACGGGACCGCGATCGCGGTGTCGCGCACCCTGATCGCGCTGCTGGAGAACCACCAGCAGGCCGACGGCTCGGTGGCGATTCCCGACGCCCTGCGCCCCTACGCGGGCTTCGATCGGATCGGGCCGAAGGGCTCCTAGCGCCCCGTGCCTCCGGTCCCCCTCGTCCTCGGCACCGCGGGCCACATCGATCACGGCAAGACGGCGCTGATCCAGGCCCTGACCGGGGTGGACACCGACCGGCTGCCCGAGGAGAAGGCCCGCGGCATCACCATCGACCTGGGCTTCGCACCCCTGGATCTGGGCGAGGGCCTCGAGCTCTCGGTGGTGGACGTGCCCGGCCACGAGGGCCTGGTGCGCACCATGGTGGCCGGGGCCAGCGGCATCGACCTGCTGCTGCTGGTGGTGGCCGCCGACGAAGGCGTGATGCCCCAGACCCGCGAGCACCTGGCGATCTGCGACCTGCTGGGGCTGGAGCGCGGCGTGGTGGCCCTGACCAAGACGGACCTGGTGGATGACGACATGCGCGAGCTGGCGGCCGAGGAGGTTCGCGCCGAGCTGGAGGGATCGCCGCTGGCGGACGCGCCGCTGGTGCCGGTCTCGGCCCGCACGGGAGAGGGACTGGACGCCCTGCGCGAGGCCCTGCGCCGCGGCGCCGCGGCGGCCGCGCCGCGCACGGTCCGCGGCGGTCCGCCGCGCCTCAACGTGGACCGGGTCTTCGCCATGAAGGGCTTCGGCACGGTGGTGACCGGAACCCTGACCGGGGGTGAGCTGGCCGTGGGTGACGCCGTCGAGCTGCTGCCGTCGGGCCGCCGCGCCCGGGTGCGGGGTCTCCAACGCTTCGGCGCGTCGGTGGAGCGGGCTGCGCCCGGAGCGCGCTGTGCGGTGAATCTTCAGGGCCTGGAGGTGGCCGACGTAGCCCGCGGCGAGAGCCTGACGTGCGTCGGCGCGCTGGGGTGCGCCGGCGCCGCGGACGTGGCGCTGCGCTGGCTGTCCGACGCGCCGCCCCTGGACGCGCCGGCTTCGGTGGAGTTCCTGGTGGGGACGGCCGAGCGCCGTGCCCGGCTGGCGCCCGTGGGCGGGGGCATCGCGCCCGGCGGGGCGGGCTTCGCGCGCGTGCACCTGGAGGACCAGCCGTTGCCGCTGCTGCCCGGCGACCGCTTCGTGGTGCGCGGCTTTGCGCAGACGGCGCTGGGCGGCTCGACCGTGGGCGGTGGCGTCGTCCTGGATGCGCCGCCGGACCGCCGGCGCCTCTCGGACCCGGGCCTGCGGGCGGACCTGGAGCGCCTGGCGCGAGGTGACCTGGGAGAGGCGCTGGAGGTGCGAATCGCCCGCGCCGGCCTGGCCGGCGTCAGCCAGGAGGAGCTGGTGCAGCGCAGCGGCCGGCCCGCCGAGGCGGTGCAGGCGGCCCTGGACGGGCTGCGCGAGGGCGAAGCCGCGCAGCCCGGTGGCGGCGGACTCTGGCTTCACGCCGGCGCGCTGGCGCGACTGCAGGACGGTCTGGCCCGGGCTCTGGACGCCTTCCACGCCGCCGAGCCCCTGCAGCCCGGCATTCCCTTGGGCGCGCTGCGCGGACGCCTGCCGGAGAACGTGCCGCCGGACGTGGCCGAGTTGGCCCTGGCCCGGCTGCGGGATGCCGGCGCGCTGCTGGTGGAAGGGGACCGCGCGCGGCGCCCCGACCACCGGGTCGAGCTGGCGGCCGCGGACCGCGCCGCAGTCGAGCGCATCCGCAGCGAGGCGATCGCCGCGGGCCTGGAGCCGCCGCTGCCCCGGGAGTGGAGCGAGCGACTGGGCGTGGCGTCCGAGCATCTGGCCGACCTGCTGGCCCACCTGGAGCGCAGCGGAGACCTGGTGCGCGCCCCCGGCGACGTATTCTTCGCCGCCGCCGCGGTAGCGCAGCTGCGCGAGCGGGTGGTGGAGCACCTGCGGGCCCACGGCCAGCTGGAAACGCCCGCCTACAAGGCCCTGATCGGAACCACCCGCAAGTTCGCCGTCCCGCTGATGGAGCTCTTCGACGGCGAGCACCTCACCCAACGCCGCGGCCAGGCCCGCATCCTACGCCGCAAGCCCTGAGACCTGCACCGAGTACCAGACCTGCACGGAGGGACGTTCCTGCATAACTGCACGGAGTACCAGACCTGGCGCAGGAGTGACCCCGAATGCAGTTATGCAGGAACGTCCCCGAATGCAGGAGTGGTACTGGGTGCAGGATTAGCGGAGGGCGGCGGCGGCTTCGCGAGCCCAGGAGAGGGCGCTGGCGTCTTGGAGCAGCCAGACCGGGAATCCGCCGTTGGGGAACAGGCCGAACAGCACCACGGCGAAGGCGCAGGCCACCAGCACGATGCCCTCGGTGGTGTCGATGCCCGAGCGCGGGACCACGTCGCCGGGCTCGCGCATGTACATCCAGACCGGAAGGCGCAGGTAGTAGTAGACCGAGATCACGCTGCCCAGCACGGCGATCACCGTGAGCGGGATGTAGCCGGCCTGCACCGTGGTGGCGAAGATCTGGAACTTGGCGATGAATCCGACCGTGCCCGGGATCCCGGCCAGGGACAGCATGAACAGCGTCATCAGCGCGGCCATGCCCGGGCGCTTGCGCGCCAGACCGGCGAAATCCTCGATGTGGTCCCAGTCGCGGCCCCGGTCGGCCAGCGCCACCATCACGCCGAAGGCGCCCAGGTTCATGAACAGGTACGCGAAGAGGTAGAAGAGCACCGCCGAGTGGGCTTCGTGGCTGCCGGCTACGAAGCCCAGCAGGATGATGCCCGCGTGGCCGATGCTGGAGTACGCGAGCATCCGCTTCACGTTGTCCTGCACCACGGCGGTGACGCTTCCCACGATGATGGTCAGCGCGGCCAGCACCCAGAACACTTGGGTCAGGTTCTCGGGTACGGCACTTCCGCCGACGAAGCGCAGCAACGTCACGAAGGCGGCCGCCTTCACCGTCACCGACATGAAGGCGGTGATCGAGGTGGGGGCGCCCTCGTAGACGTCCGGCGTCCACTGGTGGAAGGGCACCGCGGACACCTTGAACGCCAGGCCCACGACGATCAGCCCCAGCCCGGCCACCGAGAGCGGGTTGTCCGTGGAGAAGGCGGCGCGGATGCCCTCCAGATCCGTGTGTCCCGTGGTGCCGTAGAGCAACGCCATGCCGTACAGCAGCAGGCCGCTCGCGAACGAGCCGATCAGGAAGTACTTCATCGCCGACTCGTTGCTGTTCAGCTTGCGGCGGTCGAAGCCGGCCAGCACGTAGAGCGGGATGGACAGGATCTCGAGCCCCAGGAAGACCGTGATCAGGTCCACGGCGGAGACCATCAGCATCATGCCCGCGGTGGAGATCAGCAGCAGCGCGTAGTACTCGCCGTGGTTGATCTTCAGCTCGATCAGGTACTGGATCGAGAGCCACACCGAGAGCAGGGCGCCGATCCCCACCAGCAGCGTGGCGAAGCTGGAGAAGCGGTCGAGCCGCAGCATCGGGTTGTCCGGGTTGAAGACCGTGGACCAGCCCTGGAAGAAGGCCTGGGCGGCGGTTCCGATGGCCATGCCCAGGGCCACGGTGGCCACCAGTGCCAGAGCCGAGCTGACGTGGAACTCCGACAGCGAGCGCGACTTCGCCAGGAAGACCTCGAGCACCAGCACCGCCATGGCGCCGATCCCGACGATCGCCACCGGCGCCACCGCTGCGAAGTCCAGGTTCATCAGCGGAGGGTTCACGGCCGCTCTCCTGCGCGAGTCAGGCGGGCAGCCGGCGCCTCGGCCGTGGTGCTGCCGCGCTCGATGGTCTGGACCAGCTCCGCCACCGATGCGTGCAGCCGGCCCAGGAACGGCTTCGGGTACACGCCGATCCAGACGATGGGCACCAGCATGGCCACCAGGATCGCCTTCTCCCGCAAGGAGAGGTCGATCAGCCCGCGGTTCTCGGGGTTCTCCACCGGCCCGAAGAAGATGCGCCGGAACATCCACAGCATGTAGGCTGCGGCCAGCACCACGCCGAAGGTGGCGGGCACCGCGAAGCGCGGGTCCGCGGCGAAGGCGCCCACCAGGATCAGGAACTCGCCCACGAAGCCGTTCAGGGCCGGAAGCCCCACGCTGGACATCACGATGATCCCGAACAGCGCTGCGTACACCGGCATGGGCTTGGCCACGCCGCCGAACTCGCTGATCTCGCGGGTGTGGCGGCGCTCGTAGAGCATCCCGACCCCGAGGAACAGCGCGCCGGTGGAGAGGCCGTGGTTCACCATCTGGAGGATGCTGCCCTCCAGGCCCTCGGTGTTGAAGGCGAACATTCCCAGCATCACGAAGCCCAAGTGCGCCACCGACGAGTACGCCACCAGCTTCTTGACGTCCGACTGCACCATGGCCACCAGCGAGCCGTAGAGGATTCCGATCACCGCCAGGCTGAACATCACCGGCGCGGCGGCCACGGCGGCGTCGGGGAACATCGGCAGCGCGAAGCGCACGAAGCCGTAGGTGCCCATCTTGAGCAGCACGCCCGCCAGGATGACCGAGCCCGCGGTGGGCGCTTCCACGTGCGCGTCGGGCAGCCAGGTGTGGAAGGGCACCATGGGGACCTTGATGGCGAAGGCCAGCGCGAAGGCGGCGAAGAGCCAGGTCTGGGTCTTCCACCAGATGGCCTCGCCGCCCGTCGGAATCGTGGTGTCCAGCAGGCCCGGGCCGGCCGCGCCCGCCACCTGCACGAAGTCCAGGTTCAGCACGCCGTACTGCTCGAAGTGCAGGTAGTAGACCACCAGCATCGCCACCAGCATCAGCAGCGAGCCGAACATGGTGTAGAGGAAGAACTTCATCGCGGCGTAGATGCGCCGCGGGCCGCCCCAGACCCCGATGATGAAGTACATCGGGATCAGCATCACCTCCCAGAACACGTAGAACTGGAACAGGTTCAGCGAGACGAAGGCGCCCAGCATGCCCGTCTCGAGCACGAGCATGTGGAACATGAAGCTGCGCACCGACTTCTGGATGTCGTTCCAGGAGCTGAGCAGCGTGATGGGCATCAGGAACGTGGTCATCACCACCAGCAGCAGGCTGATGCCGTCGATCCCCACGAAGTAGTGGACCCCGTACTCCGGGAGCCAGGCAGTCCGCTCGACGAACTGGAAGCCGGTCTGGGTGGCGTCGAAGCGCGTCCAGAGCCGCAGGGAGAGCAGGAAGGTGACGCTGCTGGAGGCCAGGGCGATGGCGCGCCAGGCCATGGACGGCAGGTGGCGGTTGAAGACCAGCAGCACCAGCGCCGTGGCCAGCGGCAGGAACGTGACCAGGGTCAGCAGGTTCGCGTCGAGGAGATGCATGGCCTAGAGCACCAGCCAGCCGACTACCGCCAGGGTGCCGACGATCATGAGGAAGAGGTAGCTCTGGGTGAGCCCGCTCTGGAGGTGGCGGAACACGCCCAGGGCGGCGGCGCGAACCGTGTTGGCCACGCCGTTCACGCCCGCGCCATCGATCAGTCCGGCGTCGATGCGCTGGTAGAGCAGCTTGTCGGACACGGTCACCATGGGCCGCACGATCGCGGCGTCGATGGCCTCGTCCACCCAGTACTTGTTGGCGACCAGCCGCCACAGGCCCGTCGCCGAGGCGCGGAAGCGGCCGGGGAGCTCCGGCTGGCGCACGTAGAAGAGCCAGGCCAGCAGCGCGCCCGCGCCGGCCACCGCCACGGCCAGGGCCGCCAGCCCCAGCTCCGCGGCGTGGGAGATCTCGTGATGGACCTCTCCCACCACCGGCGCCAGGAAGAGGGCCAGGCTGTTCGACTCCGCGATCCCGATGGCGTCGCCGTAGACCTGGGGCAGGCCGATGATGCCTCCGAAGAAGGAGAGGAAGGCCAAGGCCACCAGCGGGTAGGTCACGGTCTCCGCGGGCTCCTCGATGTGCTCCTGCACCTCGCGCGGAGCGCGGCACTCGCCGTGGAAGGTCCGGAAGTAGACACGGAACATGTAGAAGGAGGTGATCCCGGCGGTGACCAGGCCGATCAGCCAGAGCACGCGGTGGCCCGGAACGTGGGAGGTCCAGGCGGCCAGCAGGATCTCGTCCTTGGAGAAGAAGCCCGAGAGCGGCGGCACGCCGGCGATGGCCAGCACGCCCACCAGGAACACGCCCCAGGTCAGCGGGATGCGACTGCGCAGGCCGCCCATCTTGTCGGTGTCCTGCTCGTGGTGCATGGCCAGGATCACCGCGCCGGCGCCCAGGAAGAGCAGGGCCTTGAAGAAGGCGTGGGTCATCAGGTGGAAGACGGCGGCGCTGTAGCCGGCGCAGCCCGCGGCCACGAACATATACCCGAGCTGGCTCACCGTGGAGTACGCCAACACCTTCTTGATGTCGGTCTGGGCGACGGCGATGGTGGCGGCGAACAGCGCCGTGATTCCGCCCACCCAGGCCACCGTGGCGGCGGCCACGGGCGCCGCGTCGTACAGGAAGGACAGTCGGCACACCATGTAGACGCCGGCGGTCACCATGGTGGCGGCGTGGATCAGCGCCGAGACCGGCGTCGGGCCGGCCATGGCGTCGGGAAGCCAGGTGTAGAGCGGAAGCTGGGCGGACTTGCCGCAGGCGCCCAGGAACATGCACAGGGCGGCCACGGTGACGAGCTTGACCTCGCCGAAGCCGGGCAGCGCCAGGGTCTTGTCGGCGATGGCGCCGAACTGGGCCGCCATGTCGCGGAAGCCCACCGAGGGGGTCCCCACGTCGGCCATGGCCCAGAAGAGCAGGAAGATCCCGATCAGGAAGCCGAAGTCCCCGATGCGGTTGACGATGAAGGCCTTGGCTCCGCAGTAGGCGTTGTACGAGTCGCCGTACCAGAAGCCGATCAGCAGGTAGGAGCAGAGCCCGACGCCCTCCCAGCCCAGGAACATCACCAGCAGGTTGTCCCCGAGGACGAGCATCAGCATCGCGAACGTGAAGAGGTTCAGGTAGCAGAAGAAGCGCTGGAACCCCTTGTCGTCCCGGTGGTCTTCGTCCATGTAGCCGATCGAGTAGATGTGGATCAGCGCGCCGACGCCGGTCACCACCAGGATCATGACCGCCGACAGCGGATCGAGCTGGAAGGCCACCTCGCCGCTGAAGCGCCCGGCGCCGATCCAGGTGTAGACGTTGTCCACCAGGATGCGGGCGCCCTCGGGCTGGTCCACCAAGCGGAAGAGCGACAGGACGGAGAGGCCGAAGGAGGCGAGCACGGCGCCGCAGGACACCACCACCACCAGCAGCCGCGGCGACTCGCGCCGCAGCAGTCCGAGCACGATCCCGTGGAAGACCGCCGCCGCCAGGGGCAGGGCCGGAATCAACCGCAGCAGCTCGCTGGTCTCCGGAGTTCCTACCATTTGAGCAGGCTCACGTCGTCGATGTTGATCGAGTCGCGGTTGCGGAACATGGAGATCACGATGCCCAGCCCGACGGCCACCTCGGCCGCGGCGACGGTGATGACCATCAGCACCATGATCTGGCCCGAGAGGTCTCCCCAGGCGTGGGCGAAGCCGACGAACGCCAGGTTCACGGCGTTCAGCATCAGCTCGATGGACATGAGGATCACGATCACGTTGCGCCGCGTGAGCGCGCCCAGGGTGCCGATGGCGAACAGGATCGCCGACAGGCCGATCACGTGCTCCAGGGGGATCACGGTCCGATCCTCCGCTTGGCCAGGATCACCGCCCCCACGATCGCCGCCAGCAGCAGCAGGGAGGTCATCTCGAAGGCCAGTACGTAGTCGGTGAACAGGGCCCGGCCCAGGTGCCGGTAGCCGCCGAACATCTCCGGAAGCTCCGTGGACTCCGGCAGGTGCGGGCCCAGGATCGCCAGGAAGCGGCCCAGGACCCAGAGCCCGAGCCCCACGCCCAGCAGCTTGTACAGGCGCAGCCGTCCGGGCGGGAACGCGTCCTGGCGCAGGTTGAGCAGCATCACCACGAACACGAACAGCACCACGATGGCGCCGGCGTAGACCATGATCTGGATCACCGCGATCAGGTGGGCCTGGAGCAGCACGTAGATTCCGCCCAGCGAGATCATGGCGATGACCAGGGACAGGGCCGAGGCCACCGTGTTGCGCACGTTCAGGACCATGCCCAGGGCGCCGGCCACGGCGAAGGCGCCCATCAGGTAGAAGAGGAAGACGTCGGCGCTCATCCCAGCCCCTTCAGCAGCAGGATGATCGTGCCCGTGACGAATACGTTGGCGATCGAGAGGGGCAGCAGGATCTTCCAGCACAGGTCCATGGTCTGGTCGTAGCGGAAACGGGGCAGGCTCCAGCGCAGGGCCATCTGCAGCCCGATCATCACCACGACCTTGATGATGAAGGTCAGGACGTGGGCGACCATGGCCACCAGATTGGCGAGGTCGTTGCCCAGGAACGGCTCCAGGCCGCCGACGAGGGTCGCCGTGGTCAGCCAGGGAATCGACCAGCCGCCCAGGAAGATCGCGGTCATCAGCGCGGCGATCACGATCACCTCGATGAACTCGGCCATGAAGAACAGGCCGAAGCGCATGCCCGAGTACTCGGTGTGGTAGCCCGCCACGATCTCCGACTCGCCTTCCGGCATGTCGAAGGGGGCCCGCTTGTTCTCGGCCATCACGGCGGTGAGGAACATGATGAAGCCGAGGGGCTGCAGGAAGACGCCCCACAAGGGCAGGCGGATCCAGTCCAGCCAGATCGGCAGCGCTTCCAGCAGGCCGAAGACCTCCAGGAAGCCCAGCACGCGGAAGGTGGCGTCCTGGGCGAAGGCCATCTCGGACATCTTCAGGGTGCCGAAGACCATGAAGATACCGACCACGGACAGCCCCATGGTGACCTCGTAGGAGATCATCTGGGCCGCGGCGCGCAGGCTTCCCAGCAGCGACCAGTTGTTGTTGCTGGCCCAGCCGGCGATCACGGTTCCGTAGGCGGCGATGGAGCCGACGGCGAAGATGTAGAGCAGGCCCCAGTCGATGTCGGCGGCCACCAGGCTGATGGTGGTGTCGCCGAAGGTGTACCGGCCGCCGTACGGAATCACGGCGAACGAGATGATCGCGCCCACGGCCGCGATCAGTGGCGCCACCAGGTGCATGACCCGGTTGGCGCCCTCGGGCACCACGTCTTCCTTGAAGATCAGCTTGATCACGTCGGCGGCCGGGTGCAGCAGGCCGAGGATGCGGATGCCGAACAGGTCGGCCCGGTTGGCGCCGATGCGGTCCTGCATCACCGCGCTCTGCTTGCGCTCCACCCAGGTGACCACGGGCGCGAAGGACGCCACCATGAGGATCAGGACGAAGAGCACCTTGATGAGCGCTTCCCAGGGCACCTAGGCGTCTCCCTCGGCCAGCGGGTCGAAGCTTCCGTCGAAGCCGTCGAGCTCCAGAGCGGCGCCCAGCCGGGCCAGCAGCTCACCCTCGGACCAGGCCTGGAACGCGGGCTCCACCGCGGGCTGCACGTGCTGCGCGAGGCCCGCGTGGTTGGTCAGCGTGCCGTGCTTCTCGGCCGCGTGGCGAGCCGGCAGCACCACGTCCGCCACGCGCTCCAGCTCCGAGCGGTGCGTGTCCAGGACCACCACGCTGTCCAGGCCCTCCAGCGGGCCCGCGCCTCCGAGCAGCGACTCGTGGAGCAGGTCGTGGCCCAGGCAGAGCAGGGCTTCGACGCCGCCGCCGCGCAGGCGCTCCAGCACCGGCCCCAGATCGCCGAAGCCGCGGGCGCGCGCGCCGGCCGCATTGGCGGCCTTCTCGGGCTTGATCAGAAGCGCGTCGCCCTCGCCCACGATCAGCGCGACGCCCACGGTGTCGATGCCGACGGCGTCCACCAGGCGGCGCAGCATGGCCAGGTCCTGGTCGGTGGCGTGGGCCGACGCCACCACCGCCACCACGCCGGCGCCCTTGGCGTCCACCAGCCGGCGCAGGCGCTCCGCAGCGACGGCCACCGCGCTCTCCAGGGTGGCATCGCGCAGCACGCCGTCGTCGTCGCGCACCAGGGGGCCACGCAGGCGGTCTTCGGCGCCGATCTTCTTGTAGGACATCCGACCGGCGTCGCAGAGCCAGGTGTCGTTGACCTGGTCGTTGCGGCGCGGGACGTAGCGGTAGACCTTGTTGTTGGCGACGCCCAGGTAGACGTTGCAGCCGTTGGAGCAGCCGGTGCACACGCCCGGCACGTCCTCCAGGAACCAGACCCGGATCTTGAAGCGGAAGTCCTTGGTGGTGAGGGCGCCCACCGGGCAGATGTCCGCCACGTTCATGGAGTAGGGGTTGTCCAGCTCCGTGCCCGGGAAGGTCTCGATCACCGAGTGGTCGCCGCGGTTGAAGACGCCCAGCTCGCCGGTTCCGGGGATCTCGCGGCAGAAACGCACGCAGCGGCGGCACAGGATGCAGCGCTCCTGGTCGAACAAGATGGTCGGTCCCAGGTCCACGGACTTCTTCAGCGCGCGCCGCGGCTCGCGGGTGCGCGAGGCGGAGATGCCGTACTCGAAGGCGTAGTCCTGGAGCTTGCACTCGCCGGCCTGGTCGCAGATGGGGCAGTCCAGCGGGTGGTTCACCAGCAGCAGCTCCATCACGCCTTCGCGGGCTGCGCGTACGCGGTCGGTGGTGGTGTGCACCACCATGCCGTCCTGCACCGGCGTGTTGCAGGCGATCTGGAGCTTGGGGATCCCCTCCACCTCCACCTGGCACAGGCGGCAGGAGCCGTCGATGGGAAGCTTCGGGTGCCAGCAGTAGTGCGGCACGTCGACGCCGTTCATGAGCAGGCCGGCATCGTCGAGGGCCTGGAGGATCGTGCGGCCCTTCTCGACCTCGAGCTCCTGTCCGTCGACGGTGATGTTGGGCATGGCGCGCTACAGCTCGAAGCTTTCGGGGAAGGGGCACTTGCCCAGGCGCACGTGCTCTTCGAAGTCCCCGCGGAAGTGCCGCAGCAGGCCCTGCACCGGCCACGCCGCCGCGTCGGCGAACGCGCAGATCGTCTGGCCCTCCATCTTGCCGGCCACGTCCGCCAGCACGTCCAGGTCCTCCAGCGTGCCGGCGCCGCGCTCGATGCGATTGCAGATCTTGTTCAGCCAGCCCGTGCCCTCGCGGCACTGGGTGCACTGCCCGCACGACTCGTCGCGGAAGAAGTAGGTGATGACGCACGCGGTCCGGACCATGCAGGTGGTCTCGTCCATCACCATGACGCCGCCGGTGCCCAGCATGGTCTTGCGCTCGCGCAGGAACTCGTTGGCCATGCGCACGTCGAGCTGACCGGCGGGCAGGATCGGCATGCTCACCCCGCCCGGGATGACGCCCTTCACCTTGCGCCCGTCGGGCACGCCGCCGGCGTGCTCGAAGACGATCTCGTCCAGGCGCGTGCCCATCGGAAGCTCGTACAGGCCCGGGCGCATCACGTGTCCGGACACGCCGAAAATGACGTTGCCCGGGCTCTTCTCGGTTCCGAAGCCGCGGAACCAGTCGGCGCCGTTCTCCACGATGTGCGGTACGTGGGAGAAGGTCTCCACGTTGTTGACTGTGGACGGCATCCCGAAGGCGCCGTACTGGGCGGGGAAGGGCGGCTTCTTGCGCGGCTGGCCCTTCTTGCCCTCCAGCGACTCCAGCAGCCCGGTTTCTTCGCCGCAGATGTAGGCGCCCGCGCCGCGGGTGATGACCACGTCGTGGGCGAAGCCGCTGCCCAGCACGTTCTCGCCCAGCACGCCGGCGGCGTAGCACTCGTCGATGGCGCGCTGCAGGCAGGCCGCCGGCTCGGCGTACTCGCCGCGCACGTATACGAAGGTCTTCTCGGAGCCGGTGGCCCAGGCCCCAATCAGGATTCCGTCCAGCACCTGGTGCGGGCCGCGCTCCAGGAGGATGCGGTCCTTGAACGAGCCCGGCTCGGACTCGTCCGCGTTGCAGACCAGGTACTTGGGCTTGTCCGAGTCCTTGGGCATGAAGGACCACTTCATGCCGGCCGAGAACCCCGCGCCGCCGCGGCCCTGGAGCCCCGAGCTCTTCATCAGCTCGACGACGTCGTCGGGCGACATCTCGCGCAGCGCTTTCTCCGCCGCGCGATAGCCGCCCCGGGCCTTGTACCCGTCGAGCGTCGCATAGGCGTCGTCGGCGAAGTGCTCGGTGAGGTAACCGGTGACGTAGGGCGCCTGGAGACCCAACGCTCACTCCAGCTCGTCGAGGATGCGCTTGGCTTCCTCGAGGTCGAGGTTTTCGTGATAGGTCTCGTCGATCCGCATCATGGGTGCGTAGGCGCAGGCGCCCAGGCACTCCTCGTGGCCCAGGGTGATGCGACCGTCCTTCGTCGTCTCGCCGGCGTCGATTTCCAGGTGCGCCTCGATCTTGCGCATCAGGCCGCGCGCGCCCCGCAGCGAGCAGGGAAGGTTGGTGCACACGTGCACGTGGTGGCGGCCCTGGGGCTCGGCGTAGAACATGTTGTAGAAGGAGACGACCTCCATCACGTCCACGGGCTTGATCTCGAAGATCTCCGCCAGCTCCCGGGCGGTCTCCGGCGCCAGGTGGCCGAGCTCCTTCTGCACGATGTGGAGGGCCGGGAGCAGCGCGCCGCGCCGCTGGGGGTACTTGCGGATCTCCGCGTCGATGGCGGTGCGCGCGTCCTCGGAGATCACCATTCCAGCGCGCCCTTCATCCACTCGTAGAGCAGCCCCACCACGAGCGGGACGGTGAACACCACCATGGCCCAGTAGCCGTGCCAGCCCAGCTCGGTGAACAGCGCGCCCCACGGGTAGAAGAACACCGCCTCCACGTCGAAGACGACGAACAGGATCGCCACCAGGTAGAACTTCACCGCGAAGCGCTGACGCGGCGAGACGATCTGGCGCTCGCCGCACTCGAAGGGCTCGAGCTTCTCCGCGAAGCGCCGCTTGGGCCCGGCGAAGATCTGGGCGGTCATCAGTCCGCCGGCGATGAGGAGTGCGATCACGAGGGTGATCAGGACGCCGCTGTACTCGGCGAGCATCGCGATCGTCCCTCCGCTCAGGTCTTCGCCGCAGTCGGACGCGACGGGCGCAGCGAAGCCGCTCCCCGCCCTGCGCCAAGAAGTGCGCCAAAGAGGCGGAACCGCGCGTCCCGCCTCGGAAAACCGCCGGGACGGTAGCCGTGCGATTCGGGTCAGTCAAGAAACGCGGGCCCCGAAACCGACGGCTACACTGCAATTCGATGGCGGTTCCGGTCGCGGTCCTGGGAGCGGGAAGCTTCGGCACGTGCCTGGCCATGCTGGCCGCTCGCGTGGGCGACGTCACGCTCTGGGCCCGGGAGCCCGCGGTCGCCGACGCGATCAACCGGAATCACCGCAACCCGCGCTACCTGAAGGACGCGGAGCTGCCCGAGAGCATCCGGGCGACGTCGGACCTGGCCGAGGCGCTCCGGGACCGGGAGATGGTGATCGTGGCGGTGCCGAGCCACGGCGTCCGCGAGCTGCTCGGCACCGCGCGCGATCACCTTTTGCCCGAGGCCATCCTGGTCTCCACGGTGAAGGGGATCGAGCCCGAGACCGGGTACACCATGCATCGGGTGATGCAGGATGTGCTCGACGCGTCCCACCACCCCCACATCGTCTGCCTCTCCGGCCCCTCGTTCGCCTCGGAGGTCGCCCAGGGCAAGCCCACGGTGGTCACCTTGGCCGCCGCGGAGGAGGCCTACGCAATCTCGGTTCAGACCACCCTGTCCAGCCCGTTCTTCCGCTGCTACTCCAGCGCCGACGTGATCGGGGTCGAGCTGGGCGGCGCGCTGAAGAACGTGGTGGCGATTGCGGTCGGCACCTGCGACGGCCTGGATGCCGGGATGAACGCACGCGCCGCGCTGATGACACGCGGGCTGGCCGAGATCACGCGGCTGGGCGTGGCGATGGGGGCAGATCCCCTCACTTTTCAAGGCCTCTCGGGCATGGGCGACCTGGTCCTGACCTGCACCGGCGATCTCTCCCGCAACCGCCACGTGGGGCTCGAGCTGGGCCGAGGGCGCACGCTGCCCGAAATCCTGGGCGAGATGAACGAGGTGGCGGAGGGTGTGCGGACCACCCGGGCTGCCGTGGCCCTGGCCCGCAAGCGCGGCGTGGAGATGCCCATCGCCGAGGTGGTCCAGGCGGTGCTGGACGAGGACCTGGGCGTGGAGGAGGCCGCCGTGCGCCTGATGACCCGCCAGCTGCGGGGCGAGCTGGAGTGAGACGCTCCTCGCGCAGGCTCCGCTGCACGTCCGGCGTCGCCGCCGTGCTCGGGCTGGCACTGCTGGCCGCCGGCTGCCTCGGCACGCGCCAGGTGAGCACGCCGGTCTACGACCGCAACGAGATCCGCTCCTACGTGCGGGTCACCAAGCAGGGCTCCGAGGTGGTGCCGCGTGGCTTCAGCCATCCGGCGGTCATCGCCGCGGTGCGGCTGGCCCACGCGCTTTCCTTCATCGACGTGGAAGTGGGCGAGGGCAAGGATCGTCATCGCATCGGCGCGGTCCATCCTGCGGTCATCTACGACGTTGCCGACGCCCTGGAGGCGGCCCTGGCCGAGGCCAGCCCCGACCAGGAGGTGGTGGTCATGGCCGTGCGCCGGCAGAAACGGCTGGGAATCTTCCACGCCGACTTCCTCACCTCGTTCATCGCCTACGTGAAGGGCGACCTGCTCACGGTCCACTTCGGCCACGCCGACTGGGAGGTGCCCAAGATCGAGGGAGGGCGCCGGGGCGACCTGCCCATGCCCAAGGAGGGCAAGGTCCAGGCGAAGTTCCGGGTGCTGCCGGGGCCGGCGGTGACCCTGCTGGGCCCCCAGACGGTCGCCCTGGACTGGAAGTCCACGCGCTTCGACCAGCCCGCGCGCATCCAGGTCGGTCCGGGAGGCGAGGTCCGGCGCCGCACCATCCTGATGGAGGAGGAGGGGGCGCCCGATCGGGGCCAGACGGCGCCGGAAGCCACGCTTCCGGTGGACCGGCTCGAGCCCGACACCCTGCGGGCGCTGGCCGATCTGGAGGAGCAGCGCCGGCGGGGCGAGCTTACCGAGGGCGAGTACCAGGTGCGCCGCCGCGAGCTGCTGGCGTCGGACCCGGCGACCCACTAGGAACGCGCCGGCCGGCAGCTCGCGCGCAAGCGGCTCCGGGACGATTTCCGGGGTAAATTCCCGGGTTTTCCGGAGCCCTGCCGGGCCGTGGAGGTTCCCCCTTTGCTGAAGATCCTGGTCGAGATCCTGACCGTCGCCGTGCTGGCGCTGCTGGTCGCCCGAGCCGCGCGGGAGCCCTGGCGCGGGCGTGGCCTCAACCTGCTGAAGGCCTGGATCACGGTGCGCGCCTTCTGGCTGCTGTTCATGCACCCGGTCGCCATGGAGGACGGCAGCCACGTGGTGGCCTGGCAGCTGATCCTGGATCAGCTCGCGCAGATCGACGCCGCCACGTTCTGGACCTGGGTCGCCGCCGCTACCGGCATCAAGATCGTCGGCATTCTCGCCTCCATGCGGCGCTGGATCCTGCTGCTGCGCGGCCAGGGCATCGAGCTTCCCTTCCGGCACATCTTCGGCTCCTTCCTGATCGGCCGCTTCATCGGCACCTTCCTGCCCAGCACCGCCGGCCTGGACGGCTACCTGCTCTACGACGCTTCCCGCTTCAGCGGGCGCACCGTCGAGGTGACCGCAACCAAGGCGCTGGAGAAGGTGATCGGCTTCTCGGGCATCTTCCTCACCTTCCTGGTCTCGCTGCCCTTCGGGATCTCGATCTTCGGCGACAACGCGGCCACCGTGGCGGCGATCACGCTGCCCCTGGCCTTGGCCCTGATCGGCGGCCTGCTGTTGGTGCTGTGGTTCCCCGGCGTCGTCGAGTGGGGCCTGCGCACGGTCCCCATCCCCGGCAAGGCGCGCCTCGAGGGGATCGTGATGCGCCTCGCCCACGCCGCTGCGGCCTACCGCCACCAGAAGCTGCTGGTGCTGCAGGCGCTCTTCCTCTCGTGGGTGGTGCACTTCACCACCGCCGCCATGTACTTCTTCACGGCGCTGGCCATCGGCGCCGTCGGCGCCGACTTCTGGCAGGTCACCTTCGCCTCGTCGATCCAGATCTTCCTCACCGTCATCAGCCCGTTCACGATTGCCGGCGAGGGGATCCGCGAGGCCGCCCAGTACATGCTGCTGCGCAACCAGATCGGCGCGGCTGCGGCCATCGTGTCGGCGGCCCTGGGCTTCTGGGCGGCCGAGGCCCCCACCCTGTTGGGCGGCTTCTTCTGGTGGGCGCGGGGCAAGGACTACCGACCGGAGTACTGCCGTGTGAACGGCGAGCAGGTGGACTTCGAAGAGGCGGCTCGCAACGCGGTGTCGTTGGAGAGCGACGAAGAGCGCGCGGCCCGGGCGGACGTCCAGGCGGCGCCGCTGCCCTCCTTCCCGTCGCGCCTGGCATCGAGCGCCGGCGTGGGCCTGGGCGCGGGCGTGCTGTCCGGGCTCCTGATCGGACTGATCGAGAGCTGGGTGATCGCCCAGGGCGGCTTCGCCGGCGAGGCCCAGGTGCTCTGGTACGGGCCGCTGGCCTACGCGGCGCTGCTGGGGGCGCTGGGCGCCGTGGGCGGCGCGGTGCTGGCGGTGCTGCCCATGGACCTGGAGGAGATCCGCGGCTGGACGCCGAGCCTGGCCATGCTGGCCATGCTGGTGCCCTTCGGGCTGGTGATCACGCTGTTCCGCGTGCGGCGCGACGTGTACCTGGAGCAGATGCCACCGCTCCCCGTGTTGGGCGGCATCCTGGCGGCCTTCGGCGTGCTGGCCCTGCTGCTCTTCTTGGTGGCGCCGCGCCTGTTCCGCGGCCGCGCGGGCCTGGTCTTCACGCCGCCGGTCGCCCTGGGGCTACTGGGGCTGGTGCTGGGCCTGGGGGCGCTGGCGGCGCGTGGCGCCGCAGGCGCTGACGGGGACGGCGCCGCGCCCCCGGCGATCCCGGCCCAGCTGAGCCAGCGGCCCAACCTGATCCTGATCATGGTGGACACCCTGCGCGCCGACCACCTGTCCTGCTACGGCGCCGACGTGGCGACGCCCAACATCTGCTCCCTGGTGGAGCAGGGGGGCACGCTCTACGACGGCTTCTCCCACGCCAGCTGGACCAAGCCGTCTACGGCCACGCTGCTGACCTCGCTGGTGCCCAGCACCCACAAGGCCATGTCCAAGCCCTCGGTCCTGGGGGACGACGCCGATCTGGTCTCGGAGGTGCTGAGCGGAGCGGGCTATGCCACGGGCGGCATCGTCACCAACATCAACCTGACCCCCAGCTTCGGCTTCGACCAGGGCTTCGACGAGTTCCATTACCTGGGGCCCGACTACCTGGCCGGCGCGCTGGAGTCGTCGTCGAAGCTGATCCTGTACCAGATCGCCCGCAAGGTCTGGTTCAAGGTGAGGCCGGGTCTGCGCTTCGGCGACTTCTACCAGGACTCCGCGGTGGTGAACGACACCGCCTTCGACTGGCTGGAGCGGCACCGCGACGCGCGCTTCTTCCTGTTCCTCCACTACATGGATCCCCACGATCCGTACTTCGCCCATCCCTACGACGGAACCGGCGTGGCACGGGTGTCGCTGGCGCACCCGCCGCCGGAGCAGGCGGAAGAGCTGCGGGCGCTGTACGAGGGCGAGATCGAGTACCTGGACCGGAACGTGGGCGAGCTGTTCGACCGCTTGAAGGCCCTGGGCCTGTGGGACGATGCCGCGATCGTGCTGACCGCCGACCACGGCGAGGAGTTCCACGAGCACGGCGGCTGGTGGCACGGACTGACCCTCTACGACGAGCAGATCCGCGTGCCGCTGCTGGTGAAGTGGCCTGCCGGTCAGGCGGGTGCGCCGGCGCGCGGCGCCGGCCTGGCGCGCCACATCGACGTGGCGCCGACCCTGGCCGCGCTGGCGGGCGCCGCGCCCTCACCGGCCATGCAGGGAGTGGACCTGCGCACCGCCTTCCCCGAGCGGCTGGAGAAGGACCGCTTGCACCTGGCCGAAGAGGACCACGAGGGCAACGTGCTGCGGGCCCTGCGCACCGAGACCTGGAAGTACATCGAGGCCAACGAGGGCAACCCCCGCGGCCTGCCCACCCGCGAGCTCTTCGACGTGGCCGCGGACCCGGGCGAGACCCGCAACCAGGCGGAATCCCAGCCGGAGCTGGCGGCGCGGTTCGAGGCCGACGCCGCTGCCGCCCAGCAGTACGCCGAGACGGGTGCCCTGGAGGGCCAGGAGCGCGCGGTCTCCAAAGCCGAGTGCGAGCGCCTGGCGGTCCTCGGCTACATGAGCCCCGAGGACTGCGAGAAGCTCAACTGAGGCCCCGGTCGGCCCGCTCCGGGGCAGGTTGACTCACCCCCCTGGGGATCGTACGCTTTCTGGCTCGGGTTTCGTTGCCGGGTGATTTCCGGTGCTTGCAGGCCCTGGATCCCGAACCTCCGGGTTCCTCACCCGAACTGCTAAGCGCCACAGCCCACGAGAGAGCGAATGAGCAAGCGCCCTCCGGAGGCGGGTAACTCCACGCGCGCCGTGCATGCCGGCGAACGGGAGCGCCGCGAGCGCGATCTGCTGGACGCGCTGACCACGCCGATCTTCCAGACCGCCACGTTCCGCTTCTCCAGCGGGGCCGACGTGCGCGCCTACCAGGAGGGGCGGCTCTCGCGCGAGGAGTACGGCCGCTACGGCAACCCCACCTGGCGGGCCACCGAGCAGAAGCTGGCCGCGCTGGAGGGGGCCGAGGCGGCGGCCCTGTTTGCGTCGGGCATGGCGGCTGCCACCACCACCTTCCTGGCCCTGCTGCCGGCCGGCGGCCACATGGTCACCACCAACGATTGCTACCGGCGCACGCGCCAGTTCTGCGACGAGTACCTGGCCAAGCTGGGCGTGGAGACCACGGTGATCGAGCCGTCGGACACCAAGAAGCTGGCCGACGCCCTGCGCGACGACACGACCCTCTTCTTCACCGAGTCGCCGGCCAACCCCTATCTGCGGGTGATCGATGTTCCGGAGGTGGTTCGCGTCTGCCGCGCCCGGGGCGTCACGGTGATCATCGACTCCACCTTCGCGACTCCGGTGAACCACCGGGCGCTGGGCGACGGCGCGGACCTGGTGATCCACAGCGCCACCAAGTACCTGGGCGGCCACAACGACCTGCTGGCCGGGGCGGTGGTGGGCTCGGAGGAGGCGCTGGGGCCGGTGCGCAAGGCCGTGGGCGTGCTGGGTCCGGTGATCGATCCCCACGCCGCCTATCTGCTGCTGCGCGGCATGAAGACCCTGGACGTGCGCATGGAGCGCCACAACGAGAATGGCCAGAAGGTGGCCGAGTTCCTGGAGGCGCATCCCCGGGTGCGCCGGGTCTGGTACCCGGGCCTGGCCAGCCACCCGGATCACGATGTGGCGCGGCGCCTCATGAGCGGCTTCGGGGGCGTCGTCACCTTCGAGCTGGACGCCGACTTCGAGACCACGGAGCGGAGTCGCTGGTCGAGATGCCCGTCAGCATGTCGTTCTGGGACAAGACCCCCGAGCAGCGCCAGGCCTGGGGCATCACCGACTCCCTGGTCCGCTTCTCCTGCGGCATCGAAGACGCCGATGACCTGATCGCCGACCTGGACCAAGCCCTGAGCGGAAACTAAAGGGACAGTCCCGTAGGTTGACGGCCTCCGGCCGTCAACCTACGGGACTGTCCCTTTAGTTTCCTAGAGGAGATCGCCCGGAGCCGGCTGTACCGCCTGCTCCATGGCGAGCAGGCGCTTCTTGAGCGGGAGGCCGCCGCCGTAGCCGCCCAGCTTGCCGCCGGTCTGGACCACGCGGTGGCACGGCACCACCAGGGGCAGCGGGTTGGAG
>JAFDET010000411.1 GCA_019310195.1 Deltaproteobacteria bacterium | reverse complement strand
TGGGCCCGTACTCGGACAGCAGCCGGCGGGCCTCGTCGCTGGTCAAGCCGCGAGTAGGAGCGGCGGATGCGGGGGACTGCATGGGGTGATGCGGGTCGTCAGCGGCCACGGAACGCCGGCTTGCGCTTCTCCAGGATGGCGGCGACGGTTCGCCGCGTTGCGGCCTCGCCGGCGGAGACCCGGCGCAGCACCCGCTCGTGGCCGTGGCTCTCGACTTCCAGAATGCCCGTGGCGGGCCTGGAATCGCTGCTCATGTTGGGATCTCCTTCGACGGGATCTCCGACGGTAGCGCCGAATCCGACGGGCGTTGACACACGCTCCAAACGCTCGGAGACTGAGCCTGTCCCGGGCGGCGCGCTGTGCGGAAGCCCACCGGGCGGGACGCAGGGCCGAAGGAGGCGGACCGCACATGAAGCAGATCGAAGAGCCCGCGCGAACGACCCCCGTCCTGGCGGAGACGGACGTACTGGTGGTAGGCGGAGGACCCGGGGGCCTGGCCGCCGCGTTGGGGGCGGCGCGCCAGGGCGCCAAGGTCATGCTGGTGGAGCGCTACGGCTGCTTCGGGGGTGTCATCGCCCAGTCCATGGTGGGCACCGTCGCCTGGTACCGGACCACCGAGAAGACCGTGGACGCCGGCGGCATCGGGACCGAGTTCGAGCGGCGCGCCAAGGACATGAACGCCAGCCTCCAGGTGAACCACTACCAGGTGCTGGACACCGAGGTCTTCAAGCACATCGCCGACCTCATGATCCAGGAGGCGGACATCGTTCCGCTCCTGCACACCCAGATCGTGGACGTCGTCCTGCAGGACGGATCGATCGGCGGTGTCATCACCGAGAGCAAGTCCGGACGCCAGGCGATCCTGGCGAAGCGCGTGATCGACGCCACGGGCGACGGCGACGTGGCGGCCCGCGCCGGTGCGCCCTTCCGCCTCGACCCCAAGGAGACCTTGGAAGGCGTGACCGTGAACTTCGGCTGCAGCGGCATCGACCTCCAGGAGTTCATCACCTACATCCTGAAGAATCCCAAGTCCATCTCCGACTGGGGCGACGAGTCGGGCGAGAAGGAGGCGGCCGAGTTCAGCACCTACCTGCGCGAGCCCTTCGACAAGGCCAAGGAGGCCGGCGAGATCCCCAAGGACGTGCGCATGGAGAGCTACTGGGGAAGCTTCACCGACGCCGGCGAGATTCCGAACCTGAACGCCATCCACATGGCGGGGATCGACTCCACCGATGTCTGGGACCTGACCCGGGGCGAGATCGAAGGGCGCCAGCGCGTGATGTGGGCGGTAGAGGCGCTGAAGAAGTACACGCCCGGCTTCGAGAAGGCACGCCTGCGGACCATCGGCGCATCCCTCGGCTGTCGCGAGTCGCGCAAGATCATCGGCGACTACGACCTCACCGAGCAAGACGTCCTGAACCAGGCGAAGTTCGAAGACTCGATCGGGATCTTCCCCGAGTTCCTGGACGGCAACGGCATCGCGATCATGCCGTCCACGGGACGCTACTTCCAGGTGCCCTACCGCATCACCCTGCCCCAGAAGGTGGAGAACCTGCTGGTGGCCGGCCGCTGCGTGGCCGGCGACAAAGTCTCGCACGCCGCCACGCGCCAGATGATGTGCTGCACCGTCACCGGCCAGGGAGCCGGCGTGGCCGCGGCGATCTCACTGGAGACGGGCGTCACTCCGCGCCGGGTGGACCTCGCTCGCGTGCAGGAGGCGTTGCGCGCCCAGGGAGTGCGCCTCGATTAGCGCGGCGCCTGGGCCTGGCTGCCGGAAACCTCGTCCCAGACCAGCGGCGCGATGGCCACCTCGCCCGAGGTCAGTGTCGCTACCCACGGCCAGCCGGCCGTGGTGATGTGCCAGTCGTCGCGCTCCGGGTGATGCACGAACTCCGGTGCATGGGCTTCCAGGCGGGCCACCAGGTTCGGCGTTCGCCGACGGCCGCGATAGCAGCCGAAGTCGTAGGGATTGTCCGCGTGCAGCACCAGCGTGTCGTTGTAGCTGGCGCGATCGCGCCAGGTCTTGAAGAGCATCAGGATCCCCGGCCAGAAGAACGAGTCGTTGTTGTAGGTCA
>JAFDET010000410.1 GCA_019310195.1 Deltaproteobacteria bacterium | reverse complement strand
GGCGGTTTCGGACTGGAGCGCCTGCTGGCGGGCGCGGCGCCCGCAGCCTGGAGCGTGCCGCCCCTGCTTCCCGCCGCCGCCTGCGCCGCGTGGCTCTTGTGGCAGGGCCTGCGCGCCACGCATCTGCAAGCCCGCACGCCCCGCTGCGAGGCCTTCGACGAGCAGGGGCGCCCGCTTCCCGTAGAGGCACTGCTCTAGGGCGCACCGAGCGCTTGCCCAGCAGGTTGAGCTTGAAGCGGCGGATCGTCTCGGGCTCGATGCGTCGGCCCGCGCCGTCCTCGAAGAAGAGCGCGTCCTGGGGGCATTGCACGACGCAGGCGCCGCAGCGCACGCAGCGCTGGTCGTGGGCCAGTTCGACGATGCGTTCCTCTTCCCGCTTCTCGAAGCAGGCCTCCGGGCAGACCTCCCAGCAGCGGAAGACGCCGTCGCAGCGCTCCACGTCCAGGGTGATCTTCCAGTCCTGACCGTCGAAGTGGCCGCTGCCCTCGGTGGGCGTGCTGCCGGCGTAGTCCATGGTCAGGATCGCGAGCAGCGCCGCAGGCGCCAGCAGCGCCGCGCCGTGCGCGGCCGTGCCGCCGCCGCACAGGAAGACCGCCGCCAGCGCGGTGAGTGTGGCTGCGGCGCCCAGGGCCGGCTTGCCGTAACGGGGGATCCGGTCGTAGACCAGGAAGACCGCGCCGGCCAGGCCGAAGCACAAGCCCACCAGCGGCAGCGCCCAGGTGGGGCGCAGGAGCAGGGCGCCCAGCGCGAGCACAATCGAGATGGGTGCCGCCCACGCCGCGGCCATTTCGATCCGGTCGCGCAGCGAGAACGCGACGTGGCGCATGGACTCGCTCTTCTCCCCGCCTCCCGCCAGGTAGGCGGGGACGTCTTCGGCGCGGACCGGGCCGAAGCGCACGCGCCAGCGGCTGCGCCGGAAGACCGCCAGCCCCTCGACGCCGGTGGCGGCCAGCTGCGGCACGATCAGCTCGCGATGGTCCACCTGCTCGGCGATGCCCGACGTCTTGAGCGCGGTGACCACCTGGTGTGTGGTGAGGTGGCCGCCGGCCGCGGCGCACCAGACGTTGATGCCGCGCGCCGGCGCCACCAGCAGCCACGCATCGACGCCGTGCAGGGCGCGCACCAGGCGTCGCACGGTCAGGTCGTAGTTGGCGGTCAGCAGCACCGGGCTCTGACGCCCGGGGGAGCCGATGCGGCGCAGGCCCGGCTCTGTGGGCCAGGGCACCATGCGGAACGCGGCCTGTAGCAGGTCCTTCAGGAGCTCGAGCATGTTTCCGCCTCCGCGGCGCCGGCCACGAACAGGGCCAGGGTTCCCAGCAGCCAGCGCTGCTCGTGCTGCACGACGAGTCCGGCCGCCTCCAGCTCGGTGCGCAGGTCGGTCACTACGTGCGACACGGTTCCGGCCAGTAGCCAGCCGGCCAGCCACTGGGGCGCGCGCATCAGCACCTGCGCGGTGCGCTGCACGGCCCCGGCGCTGCGCACCTCGTCGGCCGCCACCACGCGCCCACCGGGGCGCAGCCGTTCGCGCGCCAGGGCCAGCACGAAGCGCCGCTCGTCGCGCGACATCTCCGACAAGCTCAGCGAGAGCACCACCGCGTCGAAGGCGCCGGTGGGCAACGTGTCGATCTCCGAGGCCGTGCGCTCGAGCCAGCTGACGCCGGAGTCCTTCGTTCCAGCCAGCCGCTTGCGCGCCTGCTCCAGCATGTCCGGGCTCTGGTCCAGGGCCGTCACGCGGGCGCCGCGCTTCAGGAGCCGCTCGGTTACCGCGCCGGTGCCGCAGCCGATCTCCAGCACCTCGACGCCGGGCGCCGGCGCGGCCGCCGCGGCCACGGCGTCGTGCAGGGCCGTGACCCGGCCCAGGGTCACCAGGCGCATGCCCGCGTCGTAGCGCTCGGGCGTCGCCTCCAGCCAGCGCATCAGGGCCAGCGAGCTCATGGCGCCAGCACCGCGCGCACGATGCGTCGCAGCTCCACGCGCAGGGCATCGGGGTCGAGCGCCTTGCTGTCCAGGAAGTGTTGGATCAGCAGTCCGTCGATGGCCCCGATCAGCGTCGCGCCCGCCAGCAAGGGGTCGAGCTCGGCGGTGACCTCGCCGCGCCGCTGGCCCTCGGCGTCGCGCAGGCGCAGGTCGATGAAGAGCCGACCCAGCGAGGCCCAGTCCTCGAAGAGCGCCACGCAGCCGTCGGTGAGCTGCTGCACGCGGTCGAGCACGCTGCCCTCGGCGCGCAGGCAGGCGTGAAACAGCTCGCGCTCACCCTCCAGGGTTTCGGCCACCAGGTCGTGGAGCAGGGCGTCCTTGTCGGCGTAGTAGTGGTAGAGGCTCGTCCGCCCCATGCCCGCCGCGCGCGCCACGTGGCCCAGGCCCGTGCCCGGCACGCCCCGGCGCGCGAAGACCCGCCGCGCTGCGCTCCGGATCTCCCGGCGCTGGGCGGCGGCATCGACCTGTTTGGGCATGGGCAACCCGTTCTCGTCAGGAGGTTTTCGTCAATGATGTCGATATCGACAGTAGCGTCGAAAAAGATGCCCGCAAGGCCCTGGGTTCGCGCAGGGCGTCGCGTAGAATGCGCCCATGCCGGGACGAGGGGGGAGAGCGTGCGCCGCGGTGCTGATCGCCGGGCTGCTGGCGCTGGCGCCTTCGGGTCCGGCCGGAGCGCGTCCGGAGCGCATCCGCCCGGGCCACTCCTACTACTCCGACGAAACCGTGACCCAGGGCCTCGTCCGCGACATCGGGGCCGAGCGCAACTACGAAGAGGTCTACCAGCGCTACCGCTACTACGAGGCCGTCTACGACGAGAGCGAGCGGGTCGTGACCTTCAAAGAGTACAGGCAGGGCGACGTGGTGCAGGTGGAGCGCTACCGCTACGCGCCCGACGGAACGCTCGAGGAGCGGGTCGTCGAGCGACCGGGCGAGCCGTAGGCCTCGGTTCCGGGGAGGCTCCGAGCGCGTGACCCGAGTCGTAGGCCGATTCGCACCGTCCACCACGGGGCCGGCCCATCCCGGAACCCTGCTCGCCGGCCTGCTGTGCTGGTTGGACGCGCGCTCCCGTGCTGCGCGCGTGGTCCTGCGGCTGGAGGACCTGGACCCGGAGCGCTGCCGGCCGGAATACGCCCGTGCCTTCGTCGACGACCTGGCCTGGCTCGGCCTCGACTGGGATGCGGTGGTCTTGCAGAGCGAGGCGCGACCGCGGCACGAGGCGGCGCTGGATCGATTGGCTGCGGCGGGTTTGCTGTATCCGTGCGGGTGCAGCCGCAAGGCGGTGCGCGCGGCGGGGCAACCCGCCCCCGACGGCGGCTTCCGCTACCCGGGCACCTGCCGCGAGCGCGCGCTTCCGGCGGGAGGCTGGCGCGGCTGCGGCGAGCCGCTGCGCCTGCGCCTGGAGCCCGGCTTGTTGGAGATTCGCGACGAGAGCGGCGCCGATCTGTCCCAGGACCCGGGGGCGGCGTTCGGCGATCCCGTCGTGGTGCGCCGCGACGGCGCGGTGGCGTATCGGCTGGCCTCGGTGGTGGACGACGCGGCCGAGGGCGTGAACCGCATCGTGCGCGGCCGCGA
>JAFDET010000173.1 GCA_019310195.1 Deltaproteobacteria bacterium | reverse complement strand
CGAAGCGCACGCCGTCGAGTCCGGGCCAGTCCGCGCGTCGGCTGCGCACCATGAGGTCGAAGAGCATCGCCGAACCGTGAAGCAGCGTGACGCCCTCGGCCGCGCAGGTCCGGACCACGCTGCGCGGGTGGGCGCTGGGAGGGAAGACGAGGCCGGCGCCCTGGCTCAGGCTGGCCAGCAGCAGTTGGAGACCGCCGGCGTGCTCCAACGGGAAGGCGGCCAGGCTTCGATCGTCGCGCCTGATGTCGTGGCTGCTGCACTTCTGCTTCATCCGGAAGCGGAGCTGGGAACCCGAGATCAGCGCGAGCTTGGGACGGCCCGTCGATCCGCTCGAAGCCAGAGCCAGGACTTCCGGATCGCCCTCGGGCCCGCGTTCTGCTTTCGCCGCGCTGTCGCACCCCGTCGGCGTGGGCTGGCCGTCCTCGATGAGCCAGCCAGCGCGAAAGGCCGCGGCGAGTCGCGACCGGTCCGGCGCCGGTGCCACGTGCCCGATGGGAAGGAAAGCGCTCCCGAGCTCGAGCAGCGCGACGATCGAAACAATCGTGTCGGCGTCCTGGTTGCAGACCAGGGCGGTCCGCTGGCCGCGCTCGATCCCGCGCGCGCGGAACTCCCCGATGCGGACACCGACGCGATCCACCAGCCCGGCGTAGGTCAGGGCCTCGCCCGGGAAGACGGCGGCCGTCCGGCCGGCGAAGCGGGCCCCGAGGACGTCGAGATCGAGCGTCACGCTACGAGCCCTCTCCCGCGAGCTTGCTCTGCATGAACTCCGCGACCACGCCCACGGATCCGAAGCGGAGCGGATCGATCTCGTCGTCCTCGATCTCGCAGTGGAACGCGTCTTCCAGGGCCATCACGAACTCCAGCAGGGATACCGAGTCGAGGGTGAGTCCAGCGCGCAACAGCTTCGTCTCCGCGTCGATGCGCTGATCCTCCGAGAGGCCCAGGCTCCTGCGAAGAACGCCGATCACCGGTTCCAGCAGCGCCGCCCGGCCCTCCATGAGCGGTTCAGTCTACACGCAGGAGAGAGCTGCGGCTATCATGGCGCGGAAGCTGCGGCGGGGTTCGGGCGCGCCGCCTCCACCACCGCCGAGGTCGGCGCTCGGGTGCCGTCCGCGCGCTCCAGGACGACGGCATAGCGATAGGTACGGCCGGGCTCGGCGGCCGCGTCCACGAAGGCATCGCCGTCGACCCGGGCGAGCTCCGTGCGGCGCAGCCGGCCCACACGGTACACGCGCGCAGCCTGGTAGCCCTCCTCGCGCCGCGGGTTCCAACGCAGGCCGATTCCTCCTTCAGCGGGCTGGGCGGCCAGCTGGTAGCCCTCGCCGTGGACCTCCACCGGATCCGAGGGCGCGCTCTCGAGGCCGTCGGCATCGATCGCCACCAACCGATAGAGCAGCGCCTCGTCGGCGGCGACCTGCGTGTCCTCTGCCGAGGACGCTTCGGCCGGCAGCGTGGCCACGGTCGCAAGCTCGCCGCCGCCGACCGGGCCGCGCAGCAGCCGGTAGCCCGCCACGTCGCGCTCCACGTTGGGGTCCCACGCCAGTCGGTTGGCACCCAGGCGCTTCGCTTCCACGCGCAGGCCGATGGGAGGCAACGGCTCGGCCTTGGTCACGGCCTGGACGGAGGCGCCGGGCTTGCCTTCCACGCCGACGGCGTTGCGTGAGGCGACCCGGTAGTAGAAGACCCGCAGGTCGTCGAGGTCGCGGTCCACCCACGTGGTGGAGAAGCGGCCCTCCGGATGGGCCACCGGCAGGAAGGGCCCGTCGGCGGCAGGGCTGCGCTGCACGACGTAGCCCATCACCTCCGGGTCGCGCGCGGCCCGCCACTGCAGGGCCACCTGGCGCGGCAGGTGGCTGATGGCCTGGAGACCCCGTGGCGCGGAGGGCGGGCCGGCGGTTCGCGCCGACGCCACCGGCGACACGGGCACTCCCACGCCCCCGTCCGTGGCCAGGCTGCGAACCCGGTAGCGATAGCGGCTCTCGTCCCGGAGCTCGTCGTCGACGTGCGACGTTTGAAAGCGCCCCGTCAGCACGACCACCCGCGCATACGTCTCTTCGTCGGGGTCGGCGCGCTCGACCACGTACCCCGCGACATCGCGCGACGCGACCGGCTGCCAGACCAAGGGCACCCGGCGGAGCTCGCCGCTCTCGGCACGCAGGGCGGCGGGCGCCGCCAAGTCGCGGCTCGCCTCATCCTCGGCCCGCATCCCGGCCAGCCCGGCGCAGCCGGACGCCAGCAGCGTCAGCGCGATTGCCGCAGCCCGCATGCCTAGGAGCCCGACCCAAGATGGAGTGCGCCGGCTCGGGCGTCGAGACGCCGCGCTGGCAAGGCGCGCGACTGAGCCATAGCCGTCGCTACGGCGCAAGGAGCGCAACGCAGCCAGCGCGGATGGATCGGCGTCCGAACGGTGTGCTCCATCTTGGGTTGGGCTCCTAGGGGACCCCGGAGCCCACCTCGGGCTCGGCGCGCAGGCGCTCCAGGTTGGCCAGCAGGTGCTCGGCGCGTTGGGTCCAGTCGCGCGCCCGTTCGTTCTCGGGGTCGATGAGCAGCGCCAGGCGCCAGCGCTCCAGGGCGCCGTACAGATCCTCCCGGCCGAAGGCGATGCGTCCGCCCTCGATCAGCCCATCCACGCGCGGCGCCAGGCGCAGGCGCAGCATCGTCATGTGCTCGCGAGCGCCGCGGTGGTCCGGATCGCTCTTCACAGCGGCCAGGTCGTAGCGCAGGGCCTTGTAGGGATCGCCGGAGCGCTCCGCGGCCAGCGCGTTGCGGTAGAAACCTTCCGCCCGGATCTCCTTGTCGCCGGCGCCCAGCGCGGGCGGCGGCACCGCGGCGCGCGAACGGCCCGATTTCCGCTCGATATCGCGGATGGTCGTCAGGTAGGCCAGGTTGCCCTGGGCCGACTCGTTGCCGGGCTCGATGTCCAGGGCCGATCGAAAGGAAGCCTCGGCGCCGGCCAGGTCGCCGGCCGCGAACTGACGCCGTCCCTCGCGCAGGCGCCGGTTCACCTCGCCGCCCACCGCCTCGTCCAGCGCGCGCTCGCCGCCCGCGCGGCTCGCATCGAACGGATCGAGGGTGCGCAGCGCGGTCATCTCGCGCCGGGCCGTCGCGAGGTCACCCTTCTCGAAGGCGAGCTCGAAGGCGTCGCGGTGGTGGAGCTTGCGGGTGGCCAAGCTGCGCGACAGACGCTGCACGCGCTCCAGGGTGGCGCGGTCGTCGGGTCGCAGCTCCAGAGCCAGCCGGTAGGAGAGGATCGCCTCGGCCAGTCGCCCGTGGTCTTCGAACCAGGCGCCGCGTTTCTGGTAGCGGTCTGCGAGCTTCTCGACGTCGCGCTCCAGCTCGGAGAGGCGTGCCTGAGCGGCCGCATGGTCGTCGCTGCGCTCGGGCACCGCGCGCCAGGTGTGCAGGGCGCCGCGCAGGTCTCCCTGCCGGTAGAGGCGGTCGCCCTGCTCCAGGGGGCTGGCGCAGGCCGCCAGCAGCAGGCTCGCCGCGACGAGGAGGCGTCGTCTCACGGGGCCTCCTGCGGCGTTGGCGGCTCGACTTCCACCACGTAGGTGTGCACCGGCTCCTGGCGCCCGGACAGCTGGCGCTCGCCCTCGAAGTGCAGTCGGAACGAATCGCGCACCTGGCGCTGCACCGCTTCGGAGACCAGGATCTCGCCGGGCCGCGCCAGCTTCTCCAGGCGGTGGGCCACGTTGACGGCGTCACCGACGGCCGTGAAGTCGGTGCGTTGCTCGGACCCGATGTTGCCCACCACCACCACGCCCGTGTGGATGCCGATGCCCAGCTCGACGGTGGCGAGCGCCGAATCCGGCCCGCCCACCCTGCGTCGCTCCGCCAGGGCCGTCTGGATGTCCACTGCTGCGGCCACGGCGCGGCGGGCGTGATCGGCCTGGGGTAGCGGTGCGCCGAAGTACGCCATCACCGAGTCGCCCATGTACTTGTCGATGATGCCGCCCCGGGCCAGGATGCGATCCGACGCCAGCTGGAAGACCTCGTTGAGGAGCGATACGACATCGGTCGCCTTCATGCCCTCGGACAGGCGCGTGAAGCGGCGGATGTCGGCAAACAGCAGCGTCACCTCGCGCTCGGCGCCACCCAGCTGAAGGTCTTCGCCGCTCTCGAGCAGCTGGGTCAGCACGAAGTCGTTGACGTAGCGACCGAAGGCGCGCTGCAGGCGCTCCTTCTGCTGGAGCGACTCGCCCATCTCGTTGAACGCGCGTGTCAGCGATCCCACCTCGTCGCGCGAGGTGGGCGGCACGCGCACCGAAAGGTCGCCGCTGGAGAGCCGCTCCACACCTGCCCGCAGGCGGCGCAGGGGACCGACCAGGAGCGCCACGAAGGCGAGCCCTGCGCCCACGCCGACGATTACCACGCCCGCGGCCACCGCTGCGAGCTGGCGCTGGGTGTGGGCGACGACGGGGGTCACCAGCACATCCAGGTCCAGATCGACCTGCACCTCGCCCACACGTACGTCGCTGTAGATGACCGGCGCCCCCACGCGCAGTCGCCGCTCGTCTCCGGTCACCACCGGTTCGAGCGCTTCCGCCGCCAGGGGACGCCCCGCCGAGCCGCGCTCGGCGCGCTCCAGCGAGGCGGCGATCTGCGCGTCGCGCGTCAGGATCCGCGCGCCCACCACGCCGGCTTCGCTGCGCAGCTCCTGCATCAGGGCCTCCAGCCGCAGGTCGTCCCCGGCCAGCAGCGGCTCCGCGGCGCTGCCGGCCAGGCTACGGGCCAGTGCGCGTCCACGCTGACCCACCTCGTTTACCAGGGCCGCGCGTTCGTGGGCCGTGGCGATCCACGTAAGCCCCAGGCTGGCCCCGATGAGGAGCGCCACCACGAGCGCGCTGAATTTTACTTGGAGAGATCCCACCGCCCGTCCCCGCCTCCCGACGGCGGCGCCGTCCGGAAGAGCGTAATGAGCCGAGGAGGGCCGCCGCAACCTGCGGATTCACCTGGCTTTCACTCGAAGCGAATGTCGCGGATCTCGAACTGCCGCGTACCCTTGGGGACGCGGACCGTGACCTCGTCGTCGATGTGCTTGCCCAGCAGGGCGCGGGCCACGGGCGAGCTCACCGAGATCAGCCCGGCCGCCACGTCGGACTCGTCCTCGCCGACCAGGGTGTAGGCCACCTCTTCGTCTGTCTCGACGTCCACCAGGGCCACGGTGACTCCGAATCGCACCGCATCCGGGGGCTCCCCGCCGGTCTCGATGACCTGCGCGCGGGCCAGCTTGTCCTCGAGAGTGGAGATTCGCCCCTCGATGTGGCCCTGGCGCTCCTTGGCAGCGTGGTACTCGGCGTTCTCGGACAGGTCGCCGTGAGCTCGCGCAGTCTCGATTTCCCTCACGATTTCATGGCGATCGCGGGTTCGCAGCCGGCGCAGCTCCTGCTTGAGATTCTCGTAGCCGGCGGGGGTCATGGGAAGGCGGTCGGCCATGGGGCTCCCGGTGCCTGGGTCGCTCGCTGGGGGGGGGGGCGGGCGGGCGACCAGAAAGGCCGACGCCCTCCGGGGAGGACGTCGGCCGAAGGACAGGCTACTGACCTACGGGCCCATGTCAACGCAGCCTCCGATCCCCGCCGCCGGCGGCCCGCCTCCCGCAGCCCCTCCTGCAGACCGCCTGGTGCGAATGGCTGGGGTCTTCTACGGAGTGCTGCTGGCCGCTGCCTGGGCCTGGCGGACGGGCTGGGCCGGAGAGCCGCTCCTTTACGCCGATGCGGAGGCCGCGGCCCGCGGGGTGGCCTGGCTGGCCGATCTGGGCTGGGGGCTGGCGGGAGGCGCCGCTGTGATCGGCGTCTCGTGGCTGGCGACGTCCCGCAGCCGCTGGGGCGACCGCCTGGCGCGAGCCCTGGCCGAGCTGGTGGGCCGACCGAGCGTCGGCCAGATTGCGCTCCTGGCCCTGGCCAGCGGGGTGGGAGAGGAGGCCTTCTTTCGCGGAGCGCTCCAGCCCCGGGTGGGCCTGGTGGGCGCCAGCCTGTTCTTCGCTCTGGCCCACTTCGTTCCGCGCCGCGAGATGCTGCCTTGGAGCGGCTTCAGCCTGGTGGCGGGCCTGGCGCTGGGCGCGCTCTTCGAGTGGAGCGGCAACCTGGTCGCTCCCATCGCCGCCCACGCGCTGGTGAACGGCGTGAACCTGACATTGCTCACCCGCCGCTACAGTGATCCTGCACAGGGGGATGCAAATGTGGACGTTCCTGCATAACTGCACCGGGTACCACTCCTGCACAGGGGGACGTTCCTGCACAACTGCACCCGGTACCACTCCTGGAGGACTGGCACTGCGTGCAGTTACGCAGGAACGTCCCTGAACGCAGGAGTGGTACTGGGTGCAGTCAGGCGGGAACGTCGCTGAACGCGATGCAGTCGATTTCGATGCGGGCGCCCTTGGGGAGGGCGGAAACCTGGACGGTCGAGCGTGCGGGCGGCGGATCGCCGCGGAAGTGGCGCGCGTAGATCTCGTTCATGCGCGGGAACTCGGTCAGGTCGATCAGGTAGACAGTGGTGCGCACCACCTTGTCGAGCGAAGCGCCGGCCGCGTGCAGCACGGCGTTCAGGTTTGCCAGCACCTGTTCGGTCTGGGCTTCGATGTCGCCCTCGACCAACGACCCGTCCGGGCGGAGCGGAATCTGGCCGGATGCAAAGATCCAGTCTCCGCTGACCACCGCCTGCGAGTAGGGTCCGACCGGCGCGGGTGCACCGTCGGTGACGACGGCGCGCGGGTTACTCGTGGTCCGTCTCGTCTTCGAGCAGGCGTTCTTCCAGAACGCGCAGCAGATAGCCGAGGATCAATAAGTTGGGAAGACGCTGGCGCGTCGCTCCCTCGACATTCTCGGCCTTGGCGAAGCTCTCGCCATAGGAGTTGAAGAACTCGAGCGTCTCGAGCGGGACATTCTGCGCGAGCACCTTGTTGATGTCCCCGGT
>JAFDET010000409.1 GCA_019310195.1 Deltaproteobacteria bacterium | reverse complement strand
GCGGAACGCTGGTCGTGGTGGACCCGCGGCGCACGGAGACCGCGCGCGTCGCCGATCGCCACCTCTTCATCCGACCGGGCGCCGACGCCTTCCTGCTGTTCAGCCTGGTGCACGCGCTCTTCGACGAGAACCTCGCCGCGCCCGGCCGCCTCGCCGACATCGCGCGAGGCGCAGACGACGTGCGCAGCCTGGCGCAGGGCTTCGCGCCGGAGCAGACGGCCGCCGCCACGGGCATCGCGGCCGAGGACGTGCGCCGCCTGGCCCGCGAGCTGGCGGCCGCCGAGCGCGCAGCCGTCTACGGCCGCATCGGCACCTGCACCCAGGAGTTTGGAACCCTGGCGAGCTGGCTGGTGGACGTGCTGAACGTGCTCACGGGAAACCTGGACCGCGAGGGCGGCGTCTGCTTCCCGCGCGGCGCGGCGACGCCCGCCGACGACACGCCGCGGCGCACCGGGACATTCCCCTTCGGACGCTGGCGCTCGCGCGTGCGCGGGCTGCCGGAGTTCGCCGGCGAGCTTCCCGCGGCCTGCCTGGCCGAGGAGATCGACACGCCCGGCCCCGACGGCGAGCGCGTGCGCGCGCTGGTGACGCTGGCCGGAAACCCGGTCCTGTCCACGCCCAACGGGCGTCGCCTGGCCGACGCCCTGGCATCCCTGGACTTCATGGTCTCCGTGGACCTCTACCTGAACGAGACCACGCGCTTCGCGGACCTGGTGCTGCCGTCGGTGTCGCCGCTGGAGCGCCCCAACTACGACCTGGTGTTCGACGGGGTCTCGGTGAGCAACCGCGCCCACTGGTGCCCCACCGTACTGCCGCCGCCGCCGGACACGCGCGCCCCGTGGGAGATCCTGGCCGAGCTGGCGGGACGCGTGAACGGCGCCAGCGCCGAAGCCGTGGACGACCTGATGCTCGGCGGTCTGGCCCGCAGCACCGGACTCGATCCCGACCCGGAGCTTCCGCGCGGTCCCGAACGCCTGCTGGACCTGATGCTGCGCGGCGGCCCCTACGACCTCTCCTTGGAGAAGCTCCGCGCCGAGCCCCACGGCCTGGACCTGGGCGCCCTGGAGGGCGGGCGCCTGCCGCGCATCCTGGCCACCGAGAGCGGCGCCCTGGAGCTGGCGCCCCCGCTGCTGGTGGAAGACGTGCCGCGCCTGCACGAAGTGCTGGAGGAACGCCGCCGGGACGATCGACTGCTGCTGGTCGGCCGACGCAACGTGCGCTCCAACAACTCGTGGATGCACAACGTGCCGGCCCTGGCCAAGGGGCGGGACCGCTGCACCCTGCTCATCCATCCCAATGACGCCGCGCGCCTGGGACTGAAGCACGGCGCGCGCGCCCGCGTGCGCTCGCGCGTGGGCGAGGTGGACGCGCCCGTGGCGGTGAGCGACGAGATGATGCCGGGCGTGGTCAGCCTGCCCCACGGCCACGGACACGACGCGCCCGGCACGCGGCTGGGCGTCGCCGCGGCGCAGCCCGGCGTGAACAGCAACGCCCTCAGCGACGAGGCCGCCCTCGACGCCCTCTCGGGCAACGCGGTGCTGAACGGAATCCCGGTCGAGGTGCAGCCCGCCCAGAACTAAGAAAGGGGACGGTCCTTGGAAACTAAGTAACTCAGGGCCTGACTGGCGATCGCGACCCGGGTCTCGAGTTACTTAGTTTCTAAGGACCGTCCCCTTTCTTAGTTCTAGAGCGCGGAGCCCTCGCGCTGGTAGACGTGGCCCAGGTTGCGGCTGACGCTGTGCTGCTTCTCGCCACCCCAGTAGAGCGTCGCCGTCAGCTTCAGGTCGTCGCCCATGTCCAGCTGAACCCGATCCAGGGCCTTCAGGGGCACCTTCACCCGGATCGCAGTGTCGAGGGTCGGCGCGCTGTCGGGCGTGGTGTCGGAGTTCAGGCGGTAGCCCTGGAAGTCGCCCTTTCGCACCTGATCGTGCTGGGCGATGAAGTCCCAGCCCACGCGCTGCGGCCCGGGCATCACGATCGAGTCGAACTCGACCACCACGTCGCGCGGGTCGCCGTCGGGCGCCCCGCTGAAGGTCAGCTCGAGCCAGCACTCGAGGGTGCCGGTCATCAGGTTCCCG
>JAFDET010000172.1 GCA_019310195.1 Deltaproteobacteria bacterium | reverse complement strand
TCATCGCGACGGACGAGGCGCTGTAGGGGGCTCAGCGGGTCGCGGCGGCGGCGCGGTGTTAATCCTTAGCAGGACTCTGCCTATCTGACTGGCTCAGCAGGTGGGTTGCCGGGGGCCTGGCCGTGTCCCCTCCGGCGATGTCCTCGCTCTTGGATCTCGGGGGTCGCGCGTACGCGGGTGGGCGCGGGCTCGGAGCGGTAATCCCGTGAGGTCGCTCGACGTCGGAGGCCGCTGCGGATTACGCCTGCGGGGACACGGCCAGTCCCCCGGCAACGCAGCTCTACCTGGGTGGGGACATCCGTGAGCCTGCGGCCCGCAAGCCCGAGCCGAAAGCACGCGCGCCAACCCCGTGGCGTGACGAAGGCGAGCGAAGGGCCTCGGCCGGCTAAGGATAGACATCGCCGGAGGGAGCAGCGCCCTCGCGCCGGGCATCGCGGAGCCACCGAGTTGCCCGGCCTGCTTGCGGAGCCAATCAGATACGCAGAGTCCTGCTTAAGGATCGCCTGCGGGGACACGGACCAAGCCCCCGCGCCGGCGCTTCGTGGAGTCCGGACGGTCGGCCTCGACACGCTCCATGGTGCTCGCCCGCCATCCGCTCGGACCGCTTCGCGGTCCCGTGGCTTGCTATCCGCCCTTGGGTGGTTTTGTGGCGAGGGCGAAGCCCTTGGCGCCGGCTTGCTGGGCTACATCCAGGACGTGGACCGCCGTGCCCAGCACCACCATCCGGTCGCCGCGCAGGATCACTACCTTCTCACGTGCTTCGTCCAGGCGCTCCTTCAGCACCGGGTAGAGTTGATCGTTGGTGACGGTCACGCCGTCCACCTGGATCTGCCCGCTCTCGGTCACCGTCACCGCCACACCGCTCGGCGTCGTCTCCGCCTCCACGGCCTCGGGCAGGTTCACTTCCTTGCCCTGGTTGGCGATCACCGACGTCGTGACCATGAAGATGATGAGCAGGACCAGGAACACGTCCGTCAGCGGAGTGATGTTGATCTCGGCAATGATCTGCTCCTCGGCCAGGTCCTCGCCTTCATGCATGCTGGGGCTGGGCACCGGGCACCTCCGTGGTCGGCTCGGCGGCGGGCGGCGCGCCAGGGCCGGCACTGGATACGGACTCCACGTAGAGCAGCGCCTGGACGAAGCGCTCGCAGGAGCGCGCCAGGCCGTTGGCGATGTTGGTGACCCGCGTCGAGAGGAAGTTGAAGACCAGCAGCGCGGAGATGGCCACGGCCAGACCCATGGCCGTGGCAACGAGGGCGGTGGAGATGCCCGCCGCCACGACGGTAAAGCCGCCGGCACCCTGCTGGGCCATGGCCTGAAACGAGCCGAGGATTCCGATCACGGTTCCCAGCAGACCCACGTAGGGCGCCAGGGATCCGGTCGTGCCCAGGATCCACAGCCCTCGGCGCAGACCGTGCACCTCTTCTTGGCGCGACGTAGCGAGCACCCGGTCCAGGTCTTCGAGCGCGATGTTCTTCCAGCGCAGCCCGTCCAGGAAGATCCTGGCCGCCGGAGTCTTCGACTGCTCGCAGAGCGAGCGCACCGTCGCGACGTCGCGGCGCACCAGCGCTTCGACCACGTCGCGGGTGAGCGCGCGCGTCGCCTTGGCGAGACCCCAGTACTGCCACCAGCGCTCGATCACGATCGCGACGCACGCGATGGACGCGAGGCCCAGCGGAATGGTGGTGTGCCAGGCCTCCCCAGCCATCTCCAAGAGATCGATCGATTGCGAATCCACCGGGCTTCCTCCCTGTACCTTGCCTGGATCGCGGTCGGGTGAGCGTGCACGCAAGAACGGCGCTGGCCACCCCGCCCCAACGCGAACCCGGAAAGGTACCCGACCACGTTGACACGCTCGACCCCCTCACTTACGTTTTTCTCTACTGGGGCGGGGTCTTAGACGCGCCGAAAAGATCGAATCCAAGGGCTCTCCGGCGCGTCGAAACGAAGGTCGGGAAGTGAAGCGCTGTGTCGTGACGGCTCCTTGGAGGGTGTGCTGCCGACCCGCGAAGCGGCAGCCGAGATGCGCTAGGGACGCAGGGACCGCGGGGTCTTGGGGGCATGAGTGGACTTCGGTGGTGACGAAGAGCTGATCGTTCGTCGGCGACACAAGCGGAAGCGGCCGATGCGCACCTTCCGTGTGGGGGTTCACCTCCAGGCCGGAGCGGCAGGCGCCGCCGCCGCGTCCATCCCCTTCCCCGGCATCGACTTCGAGGAGCACGGCGAGGGCCGCCACTGGCTCGCCGGGCTGCTCTCCCTGCTCCTCCACGGCCTCGCAATAGGCCTCCTGATCCTCCTGGCGCTCTACGGCAAGGAGGAGGTCGAAGAGAGGCTGATCGAGGTGAGGATCCTCAACGAGCCCAAGGCCGAGCGCACCGACCCGGCGCCGGCGCGCCGGGTGATCGCCGAGCGACGCTCCCCGGTCTTCCGTCCCCAGGCCCAGGCCGTCAAGCCCCAGATCGTGAACCCCCAGGTCGTGGCCCGAGCCGCACCCCAGGTGGCCAGCCAGCGCATCGAGATGAACGCCGTGGGCCCGGTGGCCGCACCCCGCCAGGTCAACCGCACCGCCGTAGCGGTGGAGAAGGTATCGACGGTGCGCTCCGTGGGCCCCGCCGCCACGGTGAGCCGCGTGGACGTCCAGGCCGCGGCCGGCCCCGCCCTGCGCGGACCGGTGGAGCTCGACGCCCCGGTGGGCCCCTCGGTCGGTCCGCGCCAGGTCACCACCGTGGGCAACACCATCGGAACGGGAACCGTCCAGCAGCTGGGCGAGGGATCCTCGGTCCAGGAGGGCATCGCCTCCAGCCGCGACGTGCTGGGCTCCGCCACGGGCCCGCGCCTCGCCAACGTCAACACCGCGGTGGGGGAAGGCCTCACCGAAGGCAGCGGCGGCACGGGCCAGGGCGGCGTCTCCTTCGGCGAGTGCTTCGAACGCCCCGAGGTCAAGGAGTACTGGGTCGCCGTCGAGCGGCGTATGTACGCGCGCTGGGTGCTGCCTCCCGACGTCCGTTCGGACCAGCAGGTGCGCCTGCGCTTCCAGCTGGACGCCGCCGGGTCCGCCCATCGCGTGCAGCTGGTGGCCGGTAGCGATCCGCGTCTGGGCCAGAGCGCCGTGGCCGCCTTGCGCAGCGCAGCGCCCTTCCCGCCCATGAGCGACCGCGTGCGCTGCCTCTCCGGCGCTCCCATCGTCGGCACCTTCCGAAATCCCCTGGCCAGCGGTGTTCACTAGGCACCTTCTTCCGCTTGCCACCGGGATCCTCTTTGCCACCGCACCCCTGGGTGCGGCGGCGAAGCCCCCGGTCGTGCTCCTCTACGGCGACGACGAGAAGCTCAAGGAGAAGCACGCCGACACCAACGGCGACGGTGAGTACGACGAGTACGTGTACTACGAGGGCGGCCGCCCGGTTCGCGCCCAGCGCGACACCCGCGGCGACGGCAAGATCGACCTCTGGATCGTCTACGACGCCGAGAGCCGGCCCCTCAAGCAGGAGCGCGACACCCGCGGCGACGGCAAGGCCGACCAGTGGATCGAGTTCGCGCGCGGCAAGCCGTCCCTGCAGCGCGAGGACAAGAACGCCGACGGCAAGACCGACGTCACCATCACCTACGACGACGGTGTCCCGATCGATTCCCAGGAAGACACCAACCTGGACGGCCGCCCGGACCGCTGGGTGCGCTACCAGGACGGCGAGATCGCCGTGGTGGAGGACGACCGCTCGGGCGACGGAAACGTGGACCTGCGCGCCGAGTTCAACCCGGACGGCACCAAGCGCCGCGAGCAGCAGGACACCAGCGGCGACGGGACCTTCGACGTCCTGATCCTCTACGAGCAGGGCCGCAAGGTGCGCCTGGAGGAGGATCCGGACCAGGACGGCTTTGCGGAGGTGGTGACCACCTACCGGGACGAGGTGATCGTCCGTCGCGAGGCCGACACCACGGCCGACAACCGTCACGACAGCGTCTCCACCTACGAGAACGGCAAGGAGCGGCACCAGGTCCGGGACGAGGACGCGGACGGAACCCCCGACTTCATCGCCACCTTCGACCGCGAGGGGCTGCGAGAGCGCGAGGAGATCGACGCCAACAAGACCGGCAGCCTGGACCTGGTGCGAACCTACGAACGCGGCGTGCGAGTCCGGGAGGACGAGGACACCGACAGCGACGGCCACCCCGACGTGGTGACCTTCTACCAGGGGGACGAGCGCCTGCGCAGCGAGGCCGACACCAACGCCGACCGCAAGCCCGACACCTGGATCGAGTACAAGGAAGGCATCAAGCACAAGCAGCAGGAAGACCGCAACGCCGATGGCGACATCGACGGCGTCTACACCTTCGACACGGCCGGAAACGTCCGCTTCGAGAGCCTGGACGAGGACTACGACGGCTTCTTCGAGGTGCAGGCCGAGCGCCGGGACGGCGAGCTGCTCACCCGCACCGTGAACACCGCCAAGGGCGACAAGCCCGACCGCGCGGAGTACTACGCCGAGGACGGCCGCCTGGCGCGGGTGGAGCTGGACGAGAGCGGCGACGGCGAGGTGGACCTGTGGAACTTCTACGACCCGGCCGGGAAGCTGGAGAAGCAGGAGCAGGACGCGGACCTGGATGGCGCCGTGGACACCTGGGTGACGCTGGACGTGAAGACCGGCAAGGAGACCCGGGTCTACAAGGACAGCAACGACGACGGCGAGCCCGACGTGTGGCGCGCCAACGACGCCCAGGGCATCACCCAGAACATCAAAGAGGACAAGAACTTCGACGGCAAGCCCGACCGCTGGGTGATCTTCGCCGAGGGCCGGCCCGAGCGCTTCGAGCAGGACTCGGACTTCGACCGGAAGCTTGACGTGCGCGGATCCCTGAACGCCGACGGCAACGTCTCTCAGGAGGAGCGCGATTCGGACAAGGACGGGAAGTTCGACCTGCGAGTCGCCTACGAGGACGGCCAGCGGGTCCGCGAGGACCGGGACGAGGACGGGGACGGCCGCTACGAGGTGATCCTCTACTTCGAAGACGGAGTCCAGGTTCGCCAGGAGCAGGACTCCACCGGCGACGGCACCTTCGACTCGGTGGTCCGCTTCGAGGGCGGGCGCGAGGCCGAGCAGAAGCGCGACACCAACGCCGACGGCAAGCCCGACGTGCGGGTCGAGGTGGACGCCGAGGGCCGCCCGACCCTCGAGCAGGTGGACACCAACTTCGACGGTGCCTACGACGTGATCAAGCGCTACGAGGCCGGCGTACTGACCCGGGAGGAGGTGGACGCCGACTTCGACGGGCGCCACGAGCTGGTCACCTACTACGTGGCCGGCGCGGAGAGCCGCTCCGAGCTGGACGGCGACGGCGACGGAGTCGCCGACGTGGTGGTGGAGTACGAAGGCGGGAAGAAGGTCCGGCAGACCGAGGACGAGGACCGCGACGGGCGCATCGACGTCGTTACCGAGTTCGGCCCCGACGAGAAGCCCCGCCGGATCTCCGCCGATACCGACCGGGACGGCCGTCAGGAGACGATCACGATCCTCGAGTCCGGCGCCGTGGTACGCGTCGAGCAGGACAAGAACGCCGACGGCACCGCCGACGTGATCGTCTACTACGAGAAGGGCAAGGTGATCCGCCAGGAAGAGGACACCAACTTCGACGGCATCGTGGACCGCCGCAGTGTGGCCGGCAAGGGCGGAACCAGCATCCAAGAGGCCGACTCCTCCGGCGACGGCAAGGTGGACACGTGGCTGACCGTAGACGCCAAGGGCAACGTGGTCCGGCGCAAGGAGGACCGCACCGGCGACGGCAAGCCCGACCGCATCCTCACCTTCAAGAACGAAGTGCTGGTCCGCCTGGAGGACGACACCAGCGGCCGAGGCTGCACGGACCTCGTCGAGGTCTACGACAAGAAGGGCACCATGACGGAGCAGCGCCGCGACACTTCCGGCAACTGCAAGATCGACCAATGGGACTTCGTCGAGTCCGGCCGCATCGTGCGACGCGCCCAGGCCACCGGCGGAGGCGGCCGCGCGGACGTGCTGACCCACTTCGACGCCGAGGGTCGGCCCACCATCCAGGAGGTGGCGGAGAACGGTGCCAAGCAGCCCAACAAGCGGCTGATCCTTGCGGCGGACGGCCAGGTGAAGGCCCTGTGCGTCTCCAGCAAAGGCGACGGGCGGCTGGACTCGCGCTCCGTGGTGAACGGCGGCGTGGTGGTCGAGGAGCTCTACGACACCAGCGGAAACGGCATGGCCGATCAGCGCACGGTCTACAAGGGCGGCGAGCTGGTGCGCCTGGACGCCGACACCACCGCCAGCGGAAAGCCGGACACGACGCAGTACTTCGCCGGCGGCAAGCTGGTGCGCCAGGACCAGGACGACGACGGCGACGGCCTGGTGGACACCCGCTTCGACGGGGAAGAGGCCGCGACCGTTCCGCCGGGCACGCGGATTCCCGGCGCCTCCTTCGGCAAGCTGGGCTGCGGCCGCTTCGACCGCTTCTGGGCCAAGCGCTAGACGACACGCCACGTCGCGACACGGGCCGTCCGTTCGCATCCGCCGCGTGAACCAAGGGGCGCGTTGCGACGCGCGCACGCTCCACAGCCCGCTTCTCGGCGCCTCTCGCATCCCGCACGCGCAGGCATGGCCCTTGCAGCCCTCGTTCCGCCGGGGGGGATGGAGGACCGATGGCGCCGATTCGCTCGCTTCTCTGGATCGGCCGGGGCGACGACCTCGGCTGCGGTGTGGTGGCCGACGCACCCAGCGTCGACGTGGCCTGGGCGGCCGACCTGGACGACGCTCTGGGCCTGCCGCTGGGCACCTTCGACGTGGCGGTGCTCGACACGCAGCCCGCCGGGCGCGCCCTCTGCGACCTGCGGCGGCTGCACCGGATGCGGGGCGCACCGGCCCTGTTGGTGCGCCTCCAGCCGGAGGAGGCCTGGCGCATTCCCGAGCTGCTGGCCGCGGGGGCGGCCGAGGTGGTGCTGCGCCCAGGCGACGACACACCGATCCCCGACACCGAGCTGGTGGC
>JAFDET010000171.1 GCA_019310195.1 Deltaproteobacteria bacterium | reverse complement strand
GCGTGGGGTACGGCGCTCGCCTGTCACGCAGCGCGCATCGGGCACGACGTCACGCTGTGGGCGTTCGAGCCCAAGGTCGCCGAGGAGATCCGGTCGCGACACGTGAACGCGACCTATCTGCCCGACGCGGAGCTTCCCGAGAGCCTGGACGCGTCGGCGGACGTGGCCCAGGCGGTGCAGGGCGCCGAGGTGGTGCTGTTGGTGCCGCCCTCGTCACACCTGCGTGCGGTGTCGGAAAGCGTCGCCCCGGCCCTGGAGGAAGGCGCGCTGGTCGTGGCTGCCAGCAAGGGCGTCGAGGAGGGCAGCCTGAAGCTCATGTCCCAGGTGCTGTCCGAGGCGCTGCCGCGGGTGCCGGCCGAGCGGATCGCCTACCTCTCGGGCCCCAGCTTCGCCAAGGAGGTGGCGGCCGGGCTTCCCACCGACGTGGCGTTGGCGTCCGACGGGATGACCGCAGCGCGTCGCGTCCAGGAGCTGCTCCACGCGCCGCGTTTCCGCGTCTACACCAGCGGCGATCCGATCGGAGTGCAGGTGGGAGGAGCGGTCAAGAACGTGATGGCGATCGCCACCGGCGCCTGCGACGGGCTGGGCTTCGGTGCCAACGCGCGCGCGGCGCTCATCACCCGCGGCCTGGCCGAGATCACGCGCCTGGGCGTCGCCCTGGGCGCGGACCCGCTCACCTTCCTGGGCCTGGCCGGCGTGGGTGACCTGGTGCTGACCTGCACCGGAGACCTGGGATCCGAGCACCTACCTGGCCGGGCAGCACACCGTGGCCGAGGGCTACTCCACGTGCGCGGCCACCTGGGAGCTGGCGCGCAAGTGCGACGTGGACATGCCCATCACCGAGCACGTCTTTCACGTCCTGCACCGCCAACGCCCGCTTCTGGAGGCCGTCGAGCTGCTGGTCTCCCGCGAGTTCAAGGACGAGCTGCACGGGATCCGCGACCCGGGTTGATCCAGAGCCTTCAGGCCGACGCGTCAGCGGATGCGGGCAGCCAGAGCGTGAACGAGGTCCCGCCGCCCGGGCGGGGCGTGGCCCGCAGCGTTCCGCCGTAGCGCCGCGCCAGATCGAAGCTCAAGCTCAGCCCGAGCCCCAGCGCGACGGTCCAGAGGAGTCCGACGTCGTGCAGCACACTCCTTGAATCGACCCGGCGGGGCCTGCGATTGAGGCCCGTCGCAGGAGAGAGACACTGCGTCCTGCCGCGTAGGGGGCTTCGAGGGCCTATTCCGGTGGGGTCAGTCCGTCCAGGAAGGCCGCCACAGCGGCCATCGCCTCTTCGAAGTGCTGGCGCAGGGTGATGTCGTGGCCGCCGGCGTAGGCGTGATCGATCCGAGCGACGGGCGCGGAGCGGTCGTAGCGCCCGCGGAGGGTCAGCACCGGGACCCCGCGCTCCGCGGCCAGCTCCAGGATCCGGCTTCGCCCGCGGCCGGCCTGGTCCACGATCGCGGACACCGCGTGCCCGCGCGCCAGCAGCTGCTCCTGCACCGCGTTGCCCGAAGAGACCGACCAGGAGACGACGGTCTTGACGGACTCACGCTCCAGATGGCGCCAGACGGCGGACAGGCAGTTGCCCACCGACGCCGCGTCGAAGCGCCTTTCGTAGGCGACGCCGCGGCCCGTGCTGCCCGGGTAGTTGACGGCGAGGACGGCGAAGCCCATGCGGTTGAGGGCCGCGAAGTAGGGGTTGAAGCGCGGGGACACGTTCTCGTGGGGGCCGCCATGCCACCACACCACCTGCCTCTCCGCGTCGGCGGGGCCGAACTGGAACGCCTGGTAGCGTTCGCCCGTCTCCGAGCTCAGCCAGATCTCCCGCGGTGCGTCGGCCACGGTCGCCGGGGTCGACGCTGCGGGTTGGATCAGCTCCCAACCGTCGGGTTGCAGACGCGCCAGGGTGCGCGCGCGCTGGGGCGTGGCGACGATGGCGAAGTACGTGTCGCCGATGCGTCGTGTCCGGTAGACGATCCCGTCGAAGTCCGGCGCCAGCGAGCTCCAGTAGCGGCTTTCGGATCCGAAGCGCACGGCCTTGCCGTCGAAGTCCAGGACGTCCGCCTCGACGGGCTCCACGGGAGCGGCTGCGAGGGCGTCGGCCTCCGGCGTGAGCAACCAGGCGCGGCGGAACGCGTCGCCGCGCCGGCGGGCGATGACGCCGGCCGCAGCCGGTGCCGGGCGGTTGAATGCGACGAAGTGGTCGAGCGTGGAGAACGCCGGGCCGGGCGCGCAGGCGACGGACGAATCCGTCACGTTGCAGCGGTGGAGCGTGTAGCCCGAACGCGTGTCCTCCACGCCCAGCAGCAACGTCGCATCGACGAACAGGCATTCCCGAAAGCCCGGCACGGGCTCGTGCGCCAGCGGCTCCAGACCGTCGGCGATGCGCGCGAAACGCTGCTCACGGCCCGCTCGAAAGGCCACGAGCCGGCTTCCCGGATGCATGCAGAGCCGGCCCTCGTCCAGGGTCGGGGTGCTGGTGAGGTTCGTCAGCCTCTTGGAGGTCAGGTCGTACAGGAAGACGTCGTAGTCCGGTTTGCCCGACTCCGTACCCGCAAGCAGCAGCTGGTGGGAGGACAGGGCCAGCGGTGTGTAGAGATCCAGATCAGCCGCCGCCGGCGCTCCCTGGGGCAGCAGCGGGACGAGCGCCGCGCCGTCAAACACATACGGGCGGTAGCGCCCCTCCCAGTTGGCCGACACCAGGGGTCGACCCGCGAGCTCGGCCAGGTGGCTCTGGGCCTGTCCCCAGGCCTGGGCATCCGCGCGTGCGCTGCCGGACGACAGGACCGCCAGTACGCACAGGATTCCGAGTAGCGCGCGCCCACTGCGCGCTCCCGGCGAGGGCCGGGGCCGGCTCAGTCGTCGTTCACGCAGCTGAACACCATGGCGTTGCCATTGGCATCCACCGCCTGGCCCTTCTGGAACTTGCCCTTCTTCGGCTCGCCTTGGTAGGAGGCGGCCCCGAAGTCGAAGTTTTCGGGACCGACGAAGTGGGATCCGGTCAGGGCCAGACACTCGAGGACCTTGCCCGCTCCGAAGCCGATCTTGCTGGGCTTGGCGGGGTCCGGCTTCTTGGCGGCACAAGCGCACAGCGCGATGTGCGCGCCGCCGGTCTCGGGCCCTGTCAGGTACATCTCGGGGCCTGTCGCATGGGGCCCGCTGAAGTGGCTGAACCACACCGTCATCGGGCGGGGGATGGTCCTGCCTTCGAGGAGGTAGCTGCAGTCGTAGGCGCCGGGCGCCAGCCCGTCCTTGCAGCTCTTGGAACCCTTGGCGGAGGCCGACACGCCCACCAAGGCCAGGCCGCCGACCAGTACCAGAAGGGTCAGGAACGCGGGAATCGACTTCTTCACAGGGGGGGCCTCCGGTTCATTCCGCAGCAGCCACCTTATCCCCTGGAGCCGTCGGGGGTCAACCGCGGGCATCGCTGACGCGCCGAGGCCGGGCCGGGTACCCTGCTGCGAATGCGCTCGCCCTGGGTCCAGTGCGCCGTCCTCGCAGTCCTGATCCTGGGCGTCCATTCCGGCATCTACGGCATCCCCTACCTCTACTCCGAGATCGTCGGCATCCAGACCAGCTCGGTGGTGACCGACCTGGGGACCTTTCGTGAGCGCATGCTCACGCCCGCCGGAATGCTGCAACGCCCGCTCTCGGTGCTGAGCTACGCGCTCAACCACGCGCTCCACGGCGACGACGTCTTCGGCTTCCACCTGGTCAACGTCCTGATCCACGTTCTCAATACGTTCCTCGTCTACCTGCTGGCCCGCCGCTTCTTCGCGGCGCCCCTGGTGGCGGGGCTCGTCTTCGCCCTGCACCCCCTGGCGACGTCCTGCGTGAGCCAGATATTCGGACGCAACTACTCCCTGGCCTCCAGCTTCTGCTTCCTCGGGTTGCTGCTCTACATGACGTGGCGGGCGCGCGGCGTGCTGGGTCCGGGCCGCGTCGCCGTCCTGGCCGGGCTCTTCGGGCTCACCGTGCTCAGCAAGCAGAGTCTCGTGATCTTCCCGCTGCTGCTCGTCTGGTCCGAGCTGGGCCGGCAGCCCGCGTTGGCGGCCGCTGCCGCCCTGCTGCCTCGCATCACCTGGCCTCGCGTGTTGGCCGGCGTGGTCTGCCTCGGTGTCGCGGTGCCTCTGGTTTTCCTGTATGCGGTGCCCTTGTCCCGGACGGCGCCCGTCTCGTCGTGGACCTTTGTGCTCTCCCAGCTCGCGAGCCTGGACGTACTGGCCGGCCTGTATCTGCTCCCCGACCGCACGGCCCTGATTCACGACCTTCCGTTCCATCGGGCGCTCCTCGATGCGGAGGTCCTGGCCGGTGCAGCGCTGGTGCTCGTCGGCGCCTGCCTGGTGTGGCGCCGGCGCAAGGATCCCTTGGCCTGGCTGTTCGGCGCCATGGCGATCTGCCTGCTCCCCACCAACAGCGTGCTCCCCAAGAACGAGATCCTCCGCGAGTGGCGGCTCTACCCGAGTCTCTTCTTCTTCGCGCTGCTGGCAGGGGTCGCCTTCGAGCGTCTCGTTGCGTTCCTGCGCGCGAACCGCGGCCGGCGGATCACACTGCCGTGCGCGTACGCTGCCCTGGCCCTGTGGCTTCTCGCCTTCGCCCACGCCGATCGCGTGCAGAACGACGCCTACCAGAGCGGCCTCTCCGCCTGGCAGCAGGTGCTGCAGCGCTACCCGTACTCGGCGGACGCGATGAACAACATCGGACTGCACTACTACCGGCGAGACGACCTCGAGAACGCACGTCGCTACATGGGTGCAGCCGCCCGGGCCTTCCCCGACATGGTCGCATACTGGAACAACCTGGCCTGGATGGAGTTCCGGCTCGGCGATCCCGAGCTCGCCCAGAACTATGGATACCGCGCCGTCGAGGTTGGGACGCGCTACGGACCGGTCCGGATGGCCCTGCACTTTGCCGACTTCTTGCCGCTGCGGGCGCCCGAGCGCTACGGCGCGGTCGTGGTTCGGGTCCGGGCTCCCGAAGCCGAGCGCTACGCCGATCTGCGCTACCGGCCCGAGAATCGCAGGATGCGCGGAGTCCAGAGCCCGTTCGATCTGTTCTTGTACGACGGCAAGCGGACGAGCCGCGCCTGGCGCCGTTTCGCCGCAGACGTGGGCGGCGTGTTTGCGCTGCGTGACTCCCTGTACGTGCAGCAGGATCATCCGTTCCTCCAGGATCCCCATGCGCTGATACTGCCACCGGACTGGATCGCCTCCGCCATGCGGGAGGCGGCCGAGGGAAGGCGTCCGCAGCCCCCGCAGCTTCCCGACGACGACGATGCAGGCTGGGTCGCGTTGGCGAACCGGCCGGACCTCTTCGGCTCGTTTCCCCCAAGCTCGAGCCTGGGGGGCTGGGCGACGGCGTCGCTGGACGCGGTGGATCCGGAGGCGCGCCCGCGGATCGGCTACGCCCGCGCCAGCCTCCTCCAGCTGGCGGCGTACGCGGCCGCGCTGGCGGACGCGGCGGCCGAGGGGCCGGACGCGGTTGCCCAACGCGGCGCAGAGCTGGTCGCCGAGAGCGACCGCCGCTACTTCGGCGAGCTCCGCTCGAAGGTGATCCCGATCCTGGTGGCCGGGTCCGGCGAGGAAGTGGTCGAACGAGCGCGCGCGGCCATCCTGCGCGCACGCCTGCGCGACGGCGACGCCGCGATCGAGCGCTACGACGTCTCGGATCCGGACGAGCGCGGGCGCGTCATCGAGCTGCTGCGGGGTGTGATCTCCAGCCGCGCGTCGTCGCCGGGGAACGCACTCTGGCTGCTCGTCAGCGGACCTCGCGTGGCCGACGAAGACCAGGCCTGGGAGAGCGCCGCAGCGTACCTGGACGGATTCCGGGACGAACTGGCGGCGGCGGGGATCGACGCCGCGCGCCTGCGCTACCTGGACTGGGCCGACGTTCCGCTCCCCGAGGGCGACGGCCGCGGCCCGGCCCTGCGCCGCATCGCGGACGAGCGGGGCGGCAGCGGACTCGCGTTCTCGACGGACCTCTCGGCGCGCGAGCTTCGCGCGCTGATCGAGGCGGAACCCCAGTAGTCTTCGGTCGGAGGCCTGCCGGGCCTACAGGCCCTGCAGCCAGCTCCACCACCAGGGCACCGGCGCGCCGCAGGGAGCCCGCCAGCGCCGCCGCTGTGCCGATACGCCGCACCGGCCGAGCCGGGTGCGTCAGGGCGCCACGACTGTCGGCGGGCCGACGTTTCGCCGATACCTCGGGTAGAATGGTCCCGGGGTGAGGGGCGGAGGCTGCCGATCTGCCGCTGCACGATGATCTGACGCGAGAGATCCGAGCGGGCCCGACCGGTCCGGCCGTCGGCGCGTTCTTCGACGTGGACGGCACTCTCTGGGCCGGCTTCTCGGCCGTGGCGTTCTTCCGGGAGCGGCTCGTGTCCGGCCGCATGTCGCCCCGGGAGCTGGCCGAGGGGATGCTGGGCACGCTCAGCTTCGCCGTGGGCCGCATCGGGTTCTCCGGCTTCGTCGCGGCCACCACCGCGGCCTACCGCGGGCTGGCCGAGTCGGTGCTGGAGGAGATCGGCGAAGAGATCTTCGAGAAGCAGATGGCGGCGCAGATCTACCCCGAGTCCCGCGCCCTGGTGAAGGCGCACCAGGAGCGGGGTCACACGATCGGCATCGTGTCGTCGGCCACCCGCTACCAGGTCGAGCCCCTGGCCCGGGAGCTGGGCGTGGACATCGTGGCCTGCACCGAGCTCGAGGTCGAGGACGGCGTCTTCACGGGGCGCGTGCTGCAACCGACCTGCTTCGGCAAGGGAAAGGCGGTGGCGGTGGAGCGCATCGCCGAGGAGCGCGATCTCGACCTGGACGAGACCTACTTCTACACCGACAGCCGCGACGACCTGCCGGCGCTGGAGTCCGTGGGTCGCCCCCGCCCCCTCAATCCCGACAGCCGCCTGGCGCAGATCGGAAAGGACAACGGCTGGCCCGTGCGGCGCTTCGGCAGCCGCGGCCGGCCGGGGGCCGAGGCCATCCTCCGCACCGGCCTGGTCTACGGCAGCCTGGTGCCCGCGGCCGTTGCCGGGCTCTCGGTGGGGCTGCTGACCCGCTCGCAACGCGAGGGAGTCAACCTGACCGGGTCGCTCTGGGGCGACGTGGCCCTCGCCCTCTCCGGGGTGGACGTGCGCGTGCAGGGCGAGGAACACCTGTGGTCGCAGCGCCCGGCGGTGTTCATCTTCAACCACCAGAGCGCCATCGATATGCCCCTGATGCTCAAGCTGGTGCGCAAGGACGTGACCGGTATCGGCAAGCAGGAGCTGCGCTGGAACCCGATCTTCGGGCCGCTCTTCCGAGCGGCGGGCGTCGTGTTCGTGGACCGCGCGGACAGCCGCAAGGCGATCGCGGCCCTGAAGCCCGCCGTCGATGCCTTGCGCCATGGCCGCTCGCTGATCATCGCGCCCGAGGGAACCCGCACGCCGACACCGCGCCCGGCGCGCTTCAAGAAGGGCGCGTTCCACCTGGCCATGCAGGCCGGCGTACCCATCGTGCCGGTCGTCTTCCACAATGCCCTGGACGCGCTGCCGAAGCACGCCCTGGTGGTGCGGCCCGCTACCGTGGAGGTGGAGGTGCTGCCGCCCGTGGACACCAGCGGCTGGACGAAGGAATCCCTCGACGCCGAGATCGAGGCGATTCGCAAGCAGTACCTCGACGTCCTCGAGGGCTGAAGGAAGGGAGCAGCATGGAACTCCGGGTTGCGGTGCTGGGCGGCGGATCTTTCGGAACCACCGTGGCGAGCCTCGCCTCGCGCAATGCACCGACGGTTCTGTGGGCGCGTCGTGCGGACCTG
>JAFDET010000170.1 GCA_019310195.1 Deltaproteobacteria bacterium | reverse complement strand
GGAATAGGCGCGGCCGCGGCGCGTCGCGGCGCCGCCATGCCGGGCGGCGAAGTGCGCGTAGCAGACAGAGAGGACCGCATGCTTGGCGGCGGCGACCCCCGGGTAGTCGATGCGTTCGCGCTCGCGCAGCGTCTCGAGCCGACCGCTCCGCTCCAGCTCGGCGACCTTTCGGCGCGCGTCGGCGGATTCGGCCAGCTCCGGCACCGCCTGGACGTCGATGTAGAGCGGGTTGCGGAAGAGCCGACTCACCGGCAGGTAGGGGCTGATGCCGTCGTCCCGGTTCCACAGCGCGTGGAGCGGGCTCAGGCCCACGAAGGCCGCGCCCTCCCGGCCCGCCAGCTCCAGCAGCCGGTCCAGGTGACCCAGGTCGCCGACGCCCCAGTCCCCGCGACTGCGCAGCGTGTACAAGTTGGCCACCAGCCCGTAGGCCTTGCGACGGCCCAGCAGCGCAGACGGCGGCGTGCAGCGCGGCGGTGTCACGATGCGGAGCTGCGCCGCCCGGTGCAGCCCGCCGCTGCAGTCGAGGGTGAGCGAGAGCGGGTGGTAGCCCAGGCCCGGTCGCGAGGGCAGCGCCAGGCTCACGCGTCGCTGAGCGCTCCGGACTCTCACCTGCCCCTCGGCCCGGATTCGCTCGCCACCCTCCGACTGCAATTCCAACGACCAGGAGACCCGAGGCCCGGCGCCATCGGGAAGCCGCACCCACAGCCGCGGCGCCCGCGCCGCCCCCCGGACCTCCACGCAGGTAGGCTCGATCAGGCGGGATGCGGCCTCGCGATCCAGCCGGCGCAGCGCAGCCTGCGCGGCCCGCTCGCTGGACCCATCCAGGCCCAGCGCGGCCGCCAGACCTTCGCGCGCCGCGTCCGTGGTCGGCCGCCACTCCTCGGAGCCGGCGGCGCGGTAGCCCGGCTGGATGCCGAGGCGCTCGGCCAGGGCGGCCAGCGCCGGGCGGGCCCTCCCCTTGCCGCGCCTCACTGGGGCTTGCGGCAGATGAGCAGGATCAGCGAGCGCGCGGTCAGGTTGACGACGCCGCCCCGGACCACTCGGGTTCCGGCGCGAGCCGTATTCACCACCTGCTCCCAGCGTGCCGGCGGCGGTACCGTCGGCACGTGAAACGAGCGCGAGCGGTGGCCGCCGTTCACCAGCAGCAGGACGCTGTCGCCCTGGATCGGCACGCCACGCTCGTCCACCTCGCCGTTCGCCTCGCCGGAGACCAGCATCCCCAGCACGCGCTGCTCCGGGTCGTTCCACTCGGGCGGCTTCATCTCCTCACCGTCCGGGCGCAGCCAGGTCACGTCCTTGGCCCTGGCGCGCGCGTCGGGCTGGCCGGAGAAGAAGCTGCGGCGGCGCAGGGAGGGGTTCTCGCGGCGCAGGGCAAACGCCTGGCGGACGAACTCCAGCAGCTCGCGCTCCCGGAGGCCCAGATTCCAGTCGATCCAGGTCAGGGGGTTGTCCTGGCAGTAGGCGTTGTTGTTGCCCTGCTGGGTGCGGCCCAGCTCGTCGCCGTGGGAGAGCATCGGCACGCCCTGGGAGAAGGCCAACCCCGCCAGGAAGTTCCGCCGCATGCGGTCGCGCATGCGCTGGACGGAGACGGCCTCGGTGGGACCCTCGTGGCCCCAGTTGCGGCTCCAGTTGGAGTCGTGTCCGTCGCCGTTGTCCTCGCCGTTGGCCTCGTTGTGCTTGTGCTCGTAGCTGACCAGATCGCGCAGGCTGAATCCGTCGTGGCAGGTAACCAGGTTGACGCTGGCGTGGGGGCTGCGTCCGACCCGGCCGTACAGGTCCGAGCTGCCCGACAGGCGAGAGGCCAGGACGCCCACCTGGCCCGGGTCGCCGCGCCAGAAGCGGCGCAGGGTGTCGCGGTACTCGCCGTTCCACTCGGCCCAGCCGTCGGGGAAGTTCCCCACCTGATAGCCGCCCGGCCCCAGGTCCCAGGGCTCGGCGATGAGCTTGGTGTCCGCCAGCACGGGCTCCTGCTGGACCATGGAAAAGAAGTGGCCCAGCCGGTCCACGTCCCGCAGCCCGCGCGCCAGGGCCGGCGCCAGGTCGAAGCGGAACCCGTCCACGTGCATCTCGGACACCCAGTAACGCAGGCTATCCATGATGAGCTGCAGCGTGCGCGGGTGCTGCATGTTGAGGCTGTTGCCGCAGCCCGTGTAGTCGACGTAGTGGCGCGGCTGGTGCGGATCGACCCGGTAGTAGGCCAGGTTGTCGATCCCGCGCAGGGACAGGGTGGGTCCGAGCTGGTTGCCCTCCGCCGTGTGGTTGTAGACCACGTCCAGGATCACCTCGATTCCCGCGCGGTGGAACGCCTTGACCATGCTCTTGAACTCGCCCACCTGCTCGCCGTGGGAGCCGGTGGCGAAGCGGGAGTCGGGCGCGAAGAAGCCCAGGGTGTTGTAGCCCCAGTAGTTGCTCAGGCCGCGCTCCACCAGCGCCCGCTCGGAGATCGCGTGGTGCACGGGCAGCAGCTCGACGGCGCTGACGCCCAGCGCCTGGAGATGCTCCAGCACCGGATCGGAAGCGAGACCCAGATAGGTACCCCGCAGGTGCTCGGGCACGTCCGGGTGGAGCGCCGTCATGCCCTTCACGTGGCACTCGTAGATCAACGTGCCGTTCCAGGGCGTGCACAGCGGGCGGTCGTCGCCCCAGGCGAAGGATGCATCCGTGACGACACAGCGGGGCACGTACGCCGCGCTGTCCGACTCGTCGAACGAGAGGTCCGCTTCCGCGTGCCCGACCTGGTAGGAGTAGAGCGCGTCGTTCCACTCCAGGTCGCCGGCCAGGGCGCGGGCGTAGGGGTCCATCAGCAGCTTGTTGGGATTGAAGCGGATGCCCTCCTCCGGCATCCACGGCCCGTGTACGCGGTAGGCGTAGAGCTGCCCGGGCCGCACGTCGGGCAGGTACACGTGCCACACAAGATTGGTCCGCTCGCGGACCTGGAGGGTCTGGGAGGGGCGCGCTTCCCCCAGCCGATCGAAGAGCAGCAGCTCCACGCGCGTCCCGTGCTCCGAGAAGAGCGCGAAGTTGGTGCCGTGGCCGTCCCAGACGGCCCCGAGCGGATGGGGTTTACCAGGCCAGACGCGCATGCGACCTCACGGCGGTAGCCGAGCGGCGACTCCCGGGGGTCGGAGCGCAGCGGGCCCCAGTATAGCCACTGCGGCTAGGATTCGGGCCATGAAGGCGGAACGCCAGATCATCGCCATGGGCGGGCTCACGGCGGACGGGGGAGACGCAGCCCTGTTCGGCTACGTCCTCCAGCAGGCGCGTAGGGCGCATCCGCGGATCGCCTACCTGGCCACGGCCAAGGGCGACCGCGAGCCCTTCGTGTCCAAGTTCTTCGAGCGCATCGAAGGGCTGGGCTGCGAGACCGCCCATCTCGACCTCTTCGGGCGCACACCCGACCTGGACGCCTGGCTCGAGCAACGGGACGTGATCGTGGTGGCCGGCGGCAACACCAAGAGCATGCTGGCCGTCTGGCAGGCGTGGGAGCTGCCCGGGCGGCTGCGGCGCGCCTGGGAGGCGGGCGTGGTGCTGGCGGGCTGGAGCGCGGGCGCCATCTGCTGGTTCGACGAGGGAGTCACGGACTCGTGGGCCGGGCGGCTGGAGGCGCTGCCGGGGCTGGGATTTCTCTCCGGAAGCTGCTGTCCCCACTACGACGGAGAGCCGGAGCGACGCCCGGCGTACCAGCGGATGCTCGCCTCGGGCAACATTGCGCCGGGGATCGCCATCGACGATGGCGCCGCGGTTCACTACGTGGACGGCGCGCCGATACGCGTGGTGACGAGCCGCGAGGGTGCCGACGCGTACGCGTTGAGCCCGGGCCCGGGCGGCGTGAGCGAAGACGCATTGCCGGCGGAGCACCTGAAGCTGGCGCCCCGTTGATGGCAGGCCTGCGAGCCGCAACGATCGGGCTGCTGCTCGCCGCAGCCTGGGCAGCGCCCGCCTTCGCGACCTGGTCCATCGTGGCCGTCGATCCCGAGACCCGCGAGGTAGGCTATGCCGCCGCCTCGTGCACGGCGGACGTGCATCAGATCGGCGCCCTGGTCCCCGGGCGCGGCGCTCTGGTGGCCCAGGCGATGATGAACGAGGCGGGCCGCGTCCGCGGCGCCAGCCGGCTGCGCTCGGGCGCCGAGCCGGAAGAAATCCTGACGGACTTGACCGTCTCCGACTTCGACCGCTCCCGCTGGTGGTCCTGGTGGTCGGGCGCCCAGGTGCGGCAGTACGGTGTCGCGACCCTCGAGCCCCTGGCCGCCGCCAGCTTCACCGGCCACCGCACCACGTCCTGGAGCGGCGGCTCGGCGGGCCACGAGGTCGCCGTCCAGGGCAACATCCTGTGGGGCGAGAAGGTCGTCGCCGACGCCCGCGCCGCCTTCGACGGCGCCGCTGCGTGCGACCTGTCCGACCGCCTGCTGCTGGCACTGGAGGCGGGCGCGCGGGCAGGCGGCGACCGCCGCTGCGTGCGCGAGCTGACGGCGCTGACCGCGGCCATCGAAGTGGCCGGCCCGGACGACCCGCCGGACCGGCCCGGATTGCAGCTGCGCATGACTCGCGAGAACGCCGACCTGGGAGTCGCGCGCTCGATCTGGCACCTGGTGCGCCCCTTCAGGGGAACGACCCAGGAGAACCCGGTCGTGCAGCTGCGAACCGCGTACGACGCCTGGAGCGGCGAGCACCCGCCCCGGCGCGGCGAGTGCCGCCCGCCTTCGGGTCGCTAAACGGACCCGGCTCCGCTCAGCGCAGGCCGGTGATGCGCCCCTCGCGCAGGTCGATCGCCTCGGCCAGGGGCTTCCGCGGCAAGCCGGGCATGCGCAGGATGTCGCCGGTGAGGACCACCAGGAACCCGGCGCCGGCGTTGATCTGGATCTCCCGCACCGTGACCTCGAAGTCGTCGGGCCGTCCGCGCCGCTTGGGATCATCGGAGAGCGAGGCAGGCGTCTTGGCGATGCACACCGGAAGACCGTCGTACCCCAGGCGCTGCACGTCGCGCAGGTCGCGCTTGGCCGCCCGGGTGAAGACCACATCCCGGGCGCCGTACATCTTGCGGGCCACCGCCAGGATCTTGTCCGCCACCGGCTCGTCCAGCTCGTAGAGAGGATGGAAGGCGGAGCTCACGGCGTGGTCCATCACGGCCCGGGCCAGGTCTTCGGCGCCGCGGCCGCCGGCCGCGAAGTGGTCCGAAACGGCGAAGGGAACGCCCAACGCGTCGCAGCGGCGGCGCACCACCCCGATCTCCGCCTCGCTGTCATCGCCGAAGCGGTTCAGGGCCACCACCGGCGTCTCCCCGAAGGCGTGGATGTTCTCCACGTGCTTCTCCAGGTTGGGAAGCCCGCGCTCGACGGCCGTCGGGTCCTCCGGACCCAGCTGCTTGAGCGAAACGCCCCCGTGCAGCTTCAGGGCGCGCACGGTCGCCACCAGCACCACGGCGGCGGTATCCAGGCCCGCCGCGCGGCACTTGATGTCGAAGAACTTCTCGGCGCCCAGGTCGAAGCCGAAGCCCGCCTCGGTGACCGCCCAGTCCGCCAGGTGCAGGGCAGCGCGGGTGGCCACGACCGAGTTGCAGCCGTGGGCGATGTTGGCGAACGGCCCGCCGTGCACGATGGCCGGCGTCCCCTCCAGGGTCTGCACCAGGTTCGGCCACAGCGCGTCGTGGAGCAGCGCCAGCATGGCGCCGGACGCGCCCAGCTTCTCCGCCGTGACGGGCTCGCCGTCGTACGTGAAGCCCACCAGAAGCCGGTCGATGCGCACGCGCAGGTCGTCTTCGTCCCGGGCCAGGCACAGCATGGCCATCACCTCCGACGCGGCGGTGATGTCGAAGCCGGTCTCGCGGGGGACACCCTGCTTGGGACCACCCAGGCCCACGATCACGTTGCGCAGCGCCCGGTCGTTCATGTCGAGCACGCGCCGCCAGAGGATGCGGCGCGGATCGATGCCCAGCTTGTTTCCGAAGTACACGTGGTTGTCGAGCAGCGCCGCCAGCAGGTTGTGGGCGGAGGTGATGGCGTGGAAGTCGCCCGTGAAGTGGAGGTTGATCTTCTCCATGGGCAGGATCTGGCTGCGGCCGCCGCCGGTGGCGCCACCCTTCATGCCGAACGCGGGCCCGAGCGAGGGCTCGCGCAGCGCCAGGCAGGTGGACTCGCCCAGCCGCGCCAGGGCCTGGGCCAGACCGATCGACGTGGTGGTCTTGCCCTCGCCGGCGGGGGTGGGCGTGATGGCCGAGACCAGCACCAGGCGCGCCGCTCCGGGGCGCTGCCGCGGACGTCCCAGGATCGCGGGGTCGATCTTGGCGATGTGGCGGTCGCAGGGCCGCCACTCCTCGGGCGCGAGGCCCAGCTCGCCGGCCAGCTCCTCGATCGGCCGAGGCGTGACGGAGCGCGCGATCTCGATGTCGTCTTGCATGGATGGGGAGCGTATCGAAGCTGGCCGCCCGCGGCGGCGGGGGCGCCAGCCAGGCGAGCTGGGCGCGCTCGGCGGGCTAGGCGATCAGGCTGCGGCCGGCCATGAAGCCGCCGTCCACCGTGATGGTGGCGCCGTGGACGAAGGAGGCCTCGTCGGAGAGCAGGAAGAGCGCCACGTTGGCCACCTCCTCCGGCTTGCCGCCCCGGCCCAGCAGGTGCATGGCAACGAAGCGGTCGCGGATTGCCTGCAGGGCTTCCTGGTTCAGCATCGCGGTCATGGGCGTCTCAATGAAGCCGGGGCAGAGCGTGTTCACGCGCACGCCGACCTTCCCGTAGTCCACGGCCAGGCTGCGGGTGAGCTGCACCACCCCGCCCTTCGACACGTTGTACGCGACGCTGGCGTCGGCGCCCTCCAGCCCCTCGACGCTGGCAATATTGATGATGCTGCCGGAGCCGCGCGCGGCCATGCCCCGGACCACGTGCCTGGAGACCAGGAAAGTGCCCTTCAGGTTGATGTCCATCACGCGGTCCCACTCGGCCGCGTCCAGGTCGGCAGCGGCGCCGATGCTGGCCACGCCCGCGGCATTCACCAGCCCATCGATGGCACCGAAGCGCTCGTGCACCTGCTCGACGGCGGCCTCGACCGCG
>JAFDET010000169.1 GCA_019310195.1 Deltaproteobacteria bacterium | reverse complement strand
CGTCTTCATCTCTCCTCGACAGGTGACGGGTCGCCTCAGGGGGGTTGGGCCTGGCGGGCTGAGGAGCCCGCCGCGTGCCGATCGCTGCCAGGCCTTGGGGCCGATGCGAGCAGGCGTGGTCCTCGTGAAGCCGGGTGGCCCCGGCGCTACCATGCGCGCACGGAGCGGTGGTCTCGGGAACGGGACAGCGGCAGCCAGGTATGGATCGATCCGAGATCGCGCCGCTCACCGGGCTCCGCGCCTTCGCCGCGCTGGCCGTGGTGCTCTACAACCACCGCGTGCTGCTCCACTCGGCGCTGCCCGGGCTGCCCGCCGGCGTGGGAACCCAGGGGTACCTGGGCGTCGATGTGTTCTTCGTCCTGAGCGGCTTCGTGCTGGCGCTGAACTACGGCGGCCGGATTCACAGCGGGCGCGATTACTTCGAGTTCGTCGGCTACCGGGTGGCCCGGCTCTACCCGCTGCACCTGTTCACGCTGGCGGCGGTGCTGGTGATGGTTCACGGGGCCCTGAGCCTGGGCTTCACGGTGTACAGCCCGCACCGCTTCGTGATCGACCGGCAGCTCCTGCTGCACGTGCTGATGATCCACAGCTGGGGCTTCGAGGAGGGGCTCCGCTACAACCTCCCGTCCTGGTCGATCTCGGCGGAGTTCTTCGCCTATCTCCTGTTCCCGCTCTTCTGGGCTTTGACGGCGCGTTTCTCGCGCCCGCGGCTCGCCGGACTCGCCGCGCCGCTGGCGGTGGCCACATCCGTCCTGATCCTGGCAGCGCTCGGCCACGAGAACCTCCATGTGTCCACGAAGCACACGCTGATCCGGGTGAGCGGCGCCTTCCTGGCGGGCTGCCTGGTCTACCGGGCCCGGGCGCTGGGGGGGCCGCCGGCCCGCTGGCTGGAGACCCTCCTGCTGTGGGGCGTGCTCGCGGTTGCGATCTCGCCCTGGGCCGATCCGGTGATGGCGGTGGCCGCCTGCGCCCTGATCTATGCGCTCACGGGAGGGCAGCAGAGCCTTCTCGCCCGGCCGTTCTCGTGGGCACCCGTGGTCTGGCTGGGACGCATCTCCTACTCGATCTATCTGGTGCATCTCCCGGTGGCCTCGGTCCTGAACCGGCTGGCGCCGCACCTGATCGGGCCGGACACTCCGGCGTGGGGCGGTGTTGCGCTGGTGGCCCTGGATGCACTGCTGGTGATCGGTGTTGCCGCGGCGTGCTACTACGCCGTCGAGCTCCCCGGCCGCCGCGTGCTGCGCAGCTCCGTGCGCCGGCTCGCGGGCTATCCGGCGTAGCCGGGGGCGTCCTGTCCCGATCCTTCCAGTGAGGGGGCTTTTCGGAGCCGCGGGGCGATGGCCTGAGCGGGGAGGGGCCCCGGAGGCGTACAATCGGCACGAAGAGCTCACGGGAGGAAGTGCCGATGACCCTTTGCCCTGTCGCGCTCGCAGTTGGATGCGAGAAGTGTCCCATCGTCAAGGTCTGCCCCGCCAAGACCGTGATTGGCGACTTCGAGAAGGAAGAGAGCGACGAGAGTTCGTAGCGTCGTGCCCGCCGCCTAGAGCCGGGCGCTGCACGCGATCAGGACCTGCCCGCCTGCGTACGGGCTGATCAGGACCAGGTTCACGGGGACGGGGACGTAGCCAGCCGTCAGTGCAGGCAGCTCCAGAAGTGGCTCTGCAGGCGTTCGTCCAGGGCGTCCTTGGCGCGGCGTTGGCCTTCGGCGCAGATGGCGTCGAAGTCGTCTGCGATCGCCTGGCGCCGGTCCTGCATGCAGCGCAGCAGCTTGGCCTTGTCCACCTCGTAGCTTCGCGCGTCGGGGCTCTCGTAGACGCCCCAGCGGATGCGCTCGTCGAGCCAGCTCCAGCGGGCTTCGGTGCTCATGAGCTTCCAGTTTCGGCAGTCGATGGCGTGGGCGCTGCTTCCCAGCAGGCATGCAGCCACCAAGACACCACCCACGCGAAGCCCGATCCGCATGCCAGTGAAGATACAGGCTCTCCTCGCGACCGCTGCCCGAGGCGACGCTACCCTCCGCGCGTCGTGGAGCCTGGATGTCCCTCGTGAAGAACCTGCTGCTTCTCGCGGTGTCGACGCTGATCGCGCTGATCGCGGTCGAGGTGGCGATCCGGCGCGAGCTGGTGCCCATGCCCGCCTACGTCAACACGACCGGTTGGTGGAAGGAGACCTGGTTCCGCACGCGCCAGGGTCCGATTCCCCAGGAGTTCGTGAAGGTGGATGCCGATCTCGGCTGGGTGCCGGCGCCCGACCTGCGCGACCACAAGTTGGGCCGGGTCGGTGTGAGCACCAACGCCGCCGGCATGCGCGGGCTGCGCGACTACCCGCAAGCGCGCACGGGCGCTCCCCGCGTGGTGGTGCTCGGCGACTCCTACGCCTTCGGACAGTGCGCCGAGGACGAGGAGACGTTTCCGCAGCAGCTCGAAGGGCTGCTGCCCGGCTCCGAGGTTCTCAATCTGGGCGGCATGGGCTACGGCCACGACCAGATGCTGCTGCGCTGGCGGCGCGACGGGGCTCCGTACCAGCCGGACGTGGTGGTCCTGGGCTTCAAGAAGATGGACATCTCGCGCAACCGGCTCGCCTTCCGGGACTACGGCAAGCCGCGCTTCCGGATCGACGGCGACGATCTCGTGGTGACCAACGTCCCGGTCCCGACGCCCGAGCAGTACGACGGAGCGTTGTGGCCGCCGCGGCTGGCCAACTTCGCGGGCATCTTCTGGGACAGCCGCTACTGGGACGATGCCTATGCCGAGGCCACCCGGCTGACCAACTGGATCCTGCGCCAGACGGCACGCGAGGTGGCGGAGGCCGACGCGCGCTTCCTGCTGGTCTACCTGCCGCGCCTCGAAGACCTGCGCAAGAACGAGCCGTACCCGGCGTATCCGATGAAGCGCACCTGCGAAAAGGTAGACGGGATCCTCTGCGCCAGTGCCGTGGCGCGCTTCCGCGACGCGCTGGACGGCCAGGATCCGCGGCCCCACTTCGGCTGCCACTACTCGCCGCTGCTCTACGGTCTGGTGGCTGAGGAGATTGCGGAGACCCTGCGCCGTGAGCTGCCCGAGGTCTTCGGGGCGCACTAGCCCGTGGCACGGTGGTATCCTCGGCGCGCCGCGCCCCTGCGCGGCTGAGGGGGGACGTGGGAAGCCTTCGCGCATGGCTCCGGCGGCAGCGCGACGCCGACGAGCGCGTGTTCCGGGTCCGCGCCGTGCTGGCGCTGATCCTGCTGGGCCTGCTGGTCTACCTGGCCGCCGGCGACAACCCGTGGCAGGGCGGCATCGCCGAGCGGCTGCGCGACGGCGACCCGGTGCGGCCCATCGACTACGCCTACACCTGGGGCTGGTGGACGGCGGCGGGCAACGCGCTGCTGGTCGCCGTGCTGCTGCTGGGCTGTCCGTTCTGGGTTCGCGGCCGCCCGGCGCCCGTCTGCGAGCGGCTCGCTTCGCCGGAGACACCTGGACGACGACTCTTCCTGGTCGTGCTGGGTGCGGCGGTTCTGGCCACAGGCGTTCTCTCGGCGCCGCGGCTCTCGTTCAGCTGGTGGGACGACGAGCAGTACACGGTCACGCGGCACATCGACGGCCGCTACCTGCGCGACGACCAGGGCAATCCCCACTTCCATCGGGTCCGCTGGCGCGACACGTTCTGGAACGACCGCGAGGCGAACAACCACGTGGCCTTCAGCGTGCTCTCGCGGCTGTCGCTGGCGACCTGGCGAGCCGCTGCACGTCCGCCCGGTGACCTGGCCAACGAAACCGCCGCGCGGCTCCCGGCCTGGATCGCCGGGCTGGGCGGGGTGGCGGTGACGGGGCTGCTCGCCTGGCGACTGGGTTTCGCCTGGGCCGGAGCCCTGGCGGCGTGGCTGCTGGCCGTTCATCCCTGGTACCTGCGCTACGCCAGCGAGGCGCGCGGCTACGGCCTGGTGCTGCTGCTGTTGCCGCTGACGTGGCTGCTCCTGGTGCGGGTGATGCACCGCGGCACCTGGGGGCGCTGGGCGGCGTATGGAGCCGCTCAGGCGCTGCTTCTGTACGCCCACGTGGGTGTTCTCTACTGCGTGGTCTTGACCAACCTGGCGGCGGTGGCGGGGATCGCGCTCTTCCACCGGGACGACCTGCGCGAGCAGACCGCGCGCTTCGTCGCGGCCAGCCTGATCAGCGGCGCGGTCTGGGCCCAGCTCATGGTCCCGAACATGATCCAGATCATGGACTACCTGAGCGGCTGGCAGGAGGCGGCCGGCGTGCCGCCGCTGCGCGAGGTGCTGAGCTACGTGCTGCTCGGGGTCGAGTACAAGACCCGCGATCCGCAGTACGTGACCTGGGTGACCGTGGCGGCCCAGCACGGACCGTTGCTCCCGCTCTGCCTGGGCCTCATGGGCGGTCTCGCCGGAGTGGGGCTCGTGCGCATGTTGGCGCGGGGCGGGATGTCGGCGCTGCTGGTGCCGGCACTCGCGATCCCCGGCCCGTTCCTGTACGCGATCTCGCTTGCCCGGGGCGACCGCTTCTACCCCTGGTACGTGGTCTTCGTGCTTCCCGGGCTCGCGCTGTTGGTAGCGGTGGGCCTGCGCGCCCTGGTCGAGTGGATTCCCCGGGGCCGCGCGGCGCTGGCTGCCCAGGCGCTGGCCATGGCCGCGCTGCTGGCGGTCTTCTGCGTGACCACGCAGACGCCGCGGCGGGCCATGCGCGCGGGCTCGATCATTCCCGAGCGGGAGTCGGTGCTGATGACCCGGCCCAGCTTCGACCCGGAGGCGCCGGAGAACCAGGCGATCCTCACGGCATCGTTCTTCCAGCCACCCGCCTACTACGATCCGCTGTACCGCTGGATCACCGAGCCCGAAGGCCTGACCGCCGTCATGGCCGAGGCGGAGCGGCGGGGCGTGCCGCTCTTCGTCAACATCGGCCGCCCCCACGGCGCCCGCAAGGAAGAGCCGGAGATGTGGGCGCGGGTCGAAGATCCGAGCCTCTTCGAGCGCGTGGCGGTGCTCCACGGGCTGGAGAAGCGCGGCAAGCGCATCGTCTACCGCTACCTCCCGGCCTCCGAGCGCTAGCAGCTCCGCGAAACCTTCCCGGCCCGCGCGGGTTGGACTCCTGCAACGCCACGAAGGCGCACTCAGGAGGTCCGATCATGCGCAGTTCGATTGCAGGTACGCTGGCCGCGGTTCTCGGCCTGGCGCTGGCCGTGGGCGCGGCCCGCGAGGCCGCGGCGACGGAGCACGGGGTCTGTGCCGTGCTGGATTCGCCTTTCACGCTGGCGGAGATCGCGGAGAAGGCCGAGGCCGCCGTGCCCGGCGACGCGCTCAAGGCCGGGTTTACGGTGCAGCCTACGGGCGGGGAGGGGCCGGAGACCCTCTTCAAGGTGAAGCTCCGCAAGGACGAGGGCGGCCGTGCGCTGCTTTTCTACGACACCGAGAGCGGTGAGCGCGTGTTTCCCGTGCGCCCGGTGCTGTCGCTTCTGGAAGCCTACGACCGCGCCGTAGAGGCGGTCGAAGATCACGCGGGCCAGGAGGGCGCCGTCGTCCTCAAGGGCGCGCTCCATCGCAAGGTCTTCGTGGCGCACTGGGACTTCGCCATCGCCGATCCGGAAGCGGTGCTGGTGATCGCTCGCGTCGACGCGCTCAGCGGCGCAGTCCGCCTGCTCACGCCCAAGGACGTGGCCAAGAAGATCGTCAAGCACAAGCTGGACAAGAAGCGGCGGATCTACCACCCCATCTCGGGCCGACCGTTCCACTGCGACGGGATCGACGATCCGGATGATCCGGAGGACGAGGCCCTGTTGGACAACTAGGCACGCGGCCGGGCGACTCGGAGCGGGTCGGCGCTGCACGGCGTCGGCTCGCTCGACACTGCCGGCAACGCGAGCCGGCTGGTCGCCGCTCAGTGCCCTGCGACGAGGCCGTGGCGCTCCAGTGCGTCCAGCAGCACGCCGTGGCGCAACCCCCAGTCGCAAATCGTGAAGGCGTCGATGGACAGCTCCTCGGCCAGCGTCTCCAGGATGATCGCACCCGTGGGCAGGAGATCGGCGCGGCGCCGACGAACGCCGCGCATGGCCAGGCGCTCGTCGTGGGAGGAGCTCACCAGGCGCTGGGAGAGCTCGCGCAACGCGTCCCGCGAAAGGCGCACCGCGCCCTCGGGCGCCGGCTTGCGGCTGGCACGCCGCTCGTTCAAGAGCCGGCCCAGCGCGCGCACGGTGCCCCCGGTGGCCACGGTGCGGAACCCGGCTCCGCCTCGCAGGGCGTCGCGGTGGGGCGCCAGCTCGCGTCGCACGCGCTGGCGAATGGCCTCCACGGCGGACGGTTCCATCGGGTCGGACTTCACGAACTCACCGTGTAGGCGCACGGCGCCCAGCGTCAGGGTCGCCTCGGCGTCGATGCCCCCGGCCGTGCCCAGCGCCAGCTCCAGGCTGCCGCCGCCCAGGTCCAGGCCCAGCACCGGCCCGTCGCCCAGGTCCAGGCGGCTCTGGAAGGCGCGGAAGATGAGGCGCGCTTCCTCCACGCCGGAGAGGATGCGGACCGGCTGGCCCACGGCCGCGCTGATGGCCGCCGCCAGGGAGTGTCCGTTGCGGGCATCGCGCACGGGGGCGGTGGCCACGGGCAGGAAGACCTGGGCCTTCTCCTGCTGGGCCACTGCGTGCAGCTGGGCCGCCACGCTGACCGCGCGCTCGCCGACCTCGGTGGGAATACCGTCCTCGTTTGCAATCACCGCGCCCAGCCGCAGCATGACCTTCTCGCCCACCACCGGCCGGATCGAGCCGTCGGCATCCACGTCGGCGATCAGCAGCGTGAAGGAAGTGCTGCCCATGTCGAGCACCGCCGCCCGTCGAGTGAACGAGCGCTCGAACTCCTCGCCCGCCGAGTAGCGTACGGCGCGGCCGCGCTTGGGGCGGCCCACCGGCTCGAAGTAGGTGGCGCGGGTAGGCGTGTAGCCGCCGCCTTCGAGGACCCAGACCGAGCCCTTCTTGCAGGGGATGCGGCCGCTCCGGTCGGGCTCCGCCAGCTCCAGCACGCGCAGCAGCGACTCGATTACGTCGGCGTGGGTGCAGCAGAGCAGCGGACCGTTCGTCGCGGTAGGCAGAAGCTCCAGGACT
>JAFDET010000168.1 GCA_019310195.1 Deltaproteobacteria bacterium | reverse complement strand
GTGAGACCCGGGTCGATCCCGTCGTTGCCCTGGTCGTTCACCGTCACGCTCAGCAGCGTGCTCGCAGCCGGCGTGTCGCTCCCGTTCAAATACGTGATCGTCCCCGTGCTCGTCGCAAACCCGGACTTCTACACCCGCCAATGGAGCTCCGAGGGCCAGACGGCCGTCGTGAGCGGCACCCGACCGATTCACGCAGATGGGACCGGCCTCGCTCGCGCCGTAGCTGTGCCAAAGCGGAATCTGAAATCCCTCCGTGAAGGCACGATGGGTCTCGAGAGGAAGGTTCGCGGTCCCCGATCGGGCGAGACGCAGACAGGGGAGGCTGGGCCAATCGTTGCTGCGATGACGCACCAGCAGCTCGAAGAGCGTCGCGGGCCCGGGCAGGCAGGTGACGCCCTGCGCCGCACACGTTCGAACTACCGTGCGGGGATGGGCGCTGGCCGGAAAGACGAGAGCCGACCCCACGCTCAGGCTGACCAGCAGAGCGTGCATGCCGCCGGCATGGTGCGGTGGGTAGATCATCAGGGTGCGGTCGTCGCTGCTCAGCCGACAGCGGCGAATGTAGAGGTCTGCGCGGGCCCGCAGCTGGGAGGCGGTAACCAGCGCGAGCTTGGGCGCACCGGTCGATCCACTGGACGTCAGGGCCAGCACCTCCGGTCCTCCGGAGGTCACCGCGCTGGAACCCACCGCTGAAGGTTCGCCGCCCTCCACAACCCAGGCCGGGCGGAATGTCGCCAGCACCCGCTCCCGAGCGGCCGACGGCGCGTCTGCGCCCAGCGGCAGCAGGACGCAGCCGAGCTCCTGCGCCGCGAGAATAGATACGACCGTGTCGGCGTCCAAGCCACACACGAGCCCGATCCGGTCCCCCGCCGACACCCCGTGCCCTGCGAGATCGCGCGCGCAGGCGAGCACCCGTTCCGCAAGCCCCGCAAAGCTGAGCGCGTCCGACGGGAAGATCACCGCCGGTCGGTCGGCCCAGCGATTCCCCAGCGCCTCAAGATCGAGCGGCACCTTCGCGTTCGTCGATCGGCCCTCAGACATTGAACCCTTTGGTAGCCCAAGTGGAGTTGACCGGCAGGCCTCTGCGTCGTGGTCAACGAAACGATCGTAGGCAAGGACTCCAAGGTTCTGAAGGGCGTCCACCGGGGTAAGCCGATCCGTCTGCGGGTCAAGCATTAGGCGAGCGCCATTCTCCTGGTACGCACCGCGCCGAAACGGGTCTCGGGGTTCAACGCGAGACGCTTGGTCAGGTGGGGAGACGCGGAGATTCTCCCCGCCGGACCTCGTCAGCCTGAAGGTTTGGCGGACTGCTGGCAGCCGGACCGTACGGCGACGGGTTTCGTGGGTGGCGCAACCGTTCAGTGATGGTGGATAATTCGTTCTGTGGCCCTTAGCTCAGCGGTAGAGCACCCGGCTCATAACCGGAGGCGCCCTGGTTCGAATCCAGGAGGGCCCACCCTCGATCAGCCCGTGCGCGGCGCCGTGCCGGCTGCCGAGGCCCAGCGGATCGCGGGATCACTGCGGCGATCCGACCTGGCCCTAGCTGCGGCGAGCTTCGTGTCGAAGCTCAGCGAGCGTGTCCGGTGGGTTGGCCTCGATCCCCTGCCACTCCGCCTCCGAGACGCTGAGGAAGAACCGGGCCAGCTCATCCTTCTCATCGAGCACCCCGTAGCGGCGCGCGATGTCGATGATCTGCCGGATCTGGCTCAGATGGTTCTCGGTGATCTCCGCGCCGTCCTGGGTGGAGGCCGCTTCCGAGTCCACGTACGCGATGCCCCGCGTGGTCAGCGGAATCCCCCGAGTGATGCAGGCTTGCAGCAGCTCGATCTGGTAGGGGAACGTGTAGGTTTCGATGCGAGGCAGGATTCTCGCCAGGGCGCCGGACTCGAAGGCCTTGAAGGCGCGATTCGTGTCCGTGATCGTGCGCGCAAGCTCGGGGAGCAAGTGTTGCCAGGTCCGGATGAACAGATGGACGCGCGTGTTTCGCGACTTCCACTCCCCGTTGAACGTCATCGCTACGTGCCTTGCCCCCCAACTTCGAACCGCATGCTTGAGACGGTGTCGGCCACTTGTCGCCAGGCCTCACGCAGTGCACTCCACGGGACTCGCGACGAGGCCCAGGTGCGTCGGGTGGGTGAGGAGGTAGCCGCCGGTACACGTTGCCCGATGGAACGGTGCGTGGTGCGATATGGCCAGGTGATCGAAGCAGGTGCCCAGGAAGCAAAGAAGACTCTCGAGAGGTTTCGTGCGCCGGTGGAGCGCGTGGATTTGCAATATGCCGAAAAAGGTATACTCTGTTGTCCCATGACAAGCCGCTGCGCTGGATGCTCGGCACGCTGCAAACGCCCCCGGTGGGGAGGGGCGCTCGCGTCGAGGCGGGTGTGTTGCTGCGGCGCATCCAACGGGGTGAGTCGGTGGGAATGCCGGACTCGCGCCCCATGCCGTCGATCGGACGGCGGGTTCACGAGCTTCGGGTGGACGATCGGGAGGCGAGGAAGACCTGGCGGATCCTCTACCGGATCGATCCCGAAACGATCCTGGTGGTCCACTGGTTCGAGAAGAGGATGCAGACGACGGCCCGGCGGGTGATCGACCTCTGCAAGAAGCGACTGGGAGACTACGATCGTGGCTAGAAAGAAGCTTCCCAAGGGCTGGACCGAAGGGTCGGTTGAGGATCTGCTCGGGCTGACGGAGGACGAGGCGGCCATCGTCGAGATGCGCGTTCGCCTCGCTGAGAAGGTGCGCGAGAAGCGGCGCGCGCGACGCATCACGCAGAAGGAGCTGGCCAAGCGGATCCAGTCCACGCAGCCTCGCGTGGCTCGTCTGGAGCAAGCCGACGCGAGCATGGAGATGCTGATCCGGGCCCTGTTTGCGCTCGGCTCCGACCGAAAGGAAATCGGGCGGCTGCTCGCGGCCTGATCCAGGAGGGCCCGCCGCTGGCGCCGCGAGCGGCGCGAGGCAAGGGAGCGGCATATACTCGGTGGCCGCGGGATCATATTCACCGGGCCCCCTTGGACGAGACCCCCCTCGAAAGCTTCGACGAGAACGCGCTGCTGGACGAAGCGCGGCGGGCCACCGGCCTCTCGGACTTCGGCTCCGACGACTTCCGCCCCGGCCTGCGCGCCCTGGTCGAGATGGTGGCCAAGAACCCCTTCACCGAGAAGGGCCTCCACCAGCACCGTCAACGCCTGATTCAGTTGCTCTCGACCCGGCTCAAGATCGAGGAGGCCTTTCGCCGCCACCCGGAGATCCGCGAGCGGGAGATCGTGCGCCCGATGTTCCTGACGGGGCTGCCGCGCTCCGGGACCTCGGCGCTCTTCAACCTGCTGGCCGCCGATCCCGCGGCGCGTCCGCTGCTGCTTTGGGAAGGCATCTTCCCGGATCCGAACTGGGACCTGGCGCCCGGGGAGGAGGATCCGCGCTACCGGGCCATGAAGGCGGTGTCCGAGCAGACGCGCCAGAACAACCCCGACTTCACCAAGGCCCACTTCGCCGACGCCGACACGCCCGAGGAGTGCGTGCTGCTCCACGCCTTCGGCCTCGACGGCGGCCAGCTCGGCTACGAGCTGATGCTCGAGCCCTACGCCGGCTGGTTCGCCGGCCACGACCTGCGCCCGCTCTATCGCTACTACGCGGATCTGCTGCGGCTGCTGGACTGGCAGCGCCCCGGCGAACGCTGGCTCTTGAAGACGCCCTCGCATCTGTGGGCCCTGGACGCGCTGGTGGAGACCTTCCCGGACTGCTCCATCGTCTGGAACCACCGCGACCCGGCCGTCTGCATCGCCTCCATCTCCAGCATGATCCACATGATCGTCCGCGATCGCGTCGAGATCTCGGCCCGGTCCTTCGGGCCGCGCGTGCTGGCGCACTACGCGGACTCCATGGACTGCGGGCTCGCCGCGCGCAAGCAGCTGGACGAGGCCCGCTTCGTGGACGTGGACTACGACACGCTGGTGGGGGACAACCTGGCCGCGGCGCGCGGGATCTACCAGCACTTCGGGATGCCACTGGAGGGCGAGGCGCTGGCGGCCATGCAGGCCCACGCGGCCGCCCACACCCAGGGCCAGCACGGCAAGCACGAGTACGACCTGGCTAGCTTCGGCCTCACCCGCGAGCAGGTGCGCGAGCGCTTCGCGGACTACGTCGGGCGCTTCGGTCTCTAGGAAGGGAGGGAACGCGATGGCGAGCAGCGACGACCCGATCCGCAAGGTGGAGACGGCCGAGGCCTGGACCGAGTTCTGCGACCTGCTGAAGAAGGCCGGCGACGTACTGCTGCGCGAGGAGCTGGAGCCGACCGCCTTCGACCGCGGCGAAGGGCTCCTCTACCTCTCGCGGCTGGTCCGCGCCGGCCTGCTCTCCTTCGCCGAGGCCACGGGCGCCGAGCATCCCGTGTTCCGCACCATGCCCGAGATGGTGAAGATGGGCCTCGACAACCCCGACAACTTCTATCGCAGCGCCTCGGTGGACCCGCAGAATGACTACCGGCTGCGCGGCAAGCGCGGCAGCATCCACTACCTGAGCTTCGCCGCCCAGAACCAGAACTTCGCCGCCAAGAGCAAGATCACCGGCGGCGCGGGCCACCTGGAGGATTCGGAACTCGAGCTCGGCCCCGACGGCGGCTTCGAGATCATCGCCAGCCAGAAGGAGCACCCGGGCAACTGGCTGCGCATGAACCCCGACACCCGGCAGATCCTGGTGCGCCAGACGTTCCTGGACCGCCGCTCGGAGCAGCCCGTGGAGCTGGAGATCGAGTGCCTCTCCCACGATGGAGCGAAGCCGCCGCTGGACCCGGCGCGCGTGCCCGGCCAGCTCCTCGGCAGCGCCATGTACGCCATCGGCTGCGCCCAGTGGTTCTACGACTGGGTGATCGGCTATCGCCAGCAGGCGCCGAGCAACGAGTTCCACCTGCCGCCCATGGAGAAGCACATCCAGATGGGCGGCGATCCCAACATCCGCATGTGGCTCGGCTTCTGGGAGCTGGCGCCGGACGAGGCGCTGGTGATCGAGGTGGTGCCTCCGCGCTGCGACTACTGGAACCTTCAGCTCGGCAACATCTGGGCCGAGTCGCTCGACTACCATTTCCACCGCACCCACGTGAACAGCGGCCAGGCCGTGCTCGAGGACGACGGATCGGTCCGGATCGTGGTGGCACACGAGGATCCGGGCCTGCCCAACTGGCTCGAAACCGCCGGCCATCACCACGGCATCATGGGGGTGCGCTGGGTGCGGGCGGACGAGCACCCGCAGCCGGCCACGCGTGTGGTGAAGCTGGCGGACCTGCGGGCCTGAGGCCGGCCGGAACGTCTGGGGCCGGAGCGGCTCGAGTCAGTAGAGCCCCTGGATGTAGCGGACGAGCTCTTCGCGCTCCCCCTCCAGGCCGCCCTTCTGGTGCACGAGGATGTCGATCGGCGTCACCATGCCGACGACACGATCCCCATCCAGGACCGGGATGTGGCGGAAGCCCCCTTCCACCATTCTCTCGACCACCTCGTCGAGATTCGAGTCGACCTGGGCGGTGTAGAGGTCTCGCTTCATGTAGTCCGCGACCTTGAGGCCGCCGATGCCGTCGGAGATTCCCGCCAGCCGCTCGCCGTCGTAGACGACGAGCGCGCTCACGTCGTGCTCGACCAGCTCGCGGACGGCGTCCTCGATGCTCGCATCCCGCGAGATGCTCAGGGTTCCGATCGCCCGGCTCTTCAGGTCCTTGATTCGCTTCACGGTCTAGCCCTTCCAGCGGCGCGGCGCGCTGCGCACCGTGCCCGCACGTTCAAGCTAGCAAATCACTCTGCTACGAGACCTGCACCCCCGCGCCGGCCGCTGCTCACTCGCCGCGCGGGTAGTTGCGGATCGGGTCGCGCCCCTCGGGATAGTCGGGATAGTGGCGCCGGCTGCCCGTCATCCGGCGCCGCAGCTCCACCACCGCGCGCAGGGCGTCGCGCCGGCTCACCAGGCCCAGCAGCCGGTCTCCTTCCAGCACGGGAAAGCGCCGCACCCGGAGCCGCACGAACTCGTGGGCCAGGCCGAACAGGTCGAGGTCGGGCGACACGCTGTGGCACTCGCAGGTCATCAGCTCCGCAACCGTCTCCCCCGCGTCGTGGGCGTCCATCTCGTAGCCGGCGGAGGCCACGGCGCGCAGGCAATCGAACTCCGAAAGCAGGCCCAGCAGGCGGCCCTCCGGGTCCAGCACCGGCGCCCCCGAGATGGCGTGCTGGAGCAGGATCCCGGCGGCGTCCAGCGCCGTCATCTCGGGCCGCAGGGTGATCACGGATCGGGTCATGATCTCGCGGACGGTCGGAATGCTGGGGCGATCCATCGCGGTCCTCGCCGAACCCGGTCGGGATCCAGGCTACCATGCGGGCGCGATTCGAAGGGAGTTCGCGGGTTGGCGGTGCATCGCATCCGGAAGGGCCTCGATCTTCCCCTGTCGGGCGTGCCCCAGCAGGAGGTCCACGACGGCCCCGCCATCTCCCGGGTGGCGCTGCTGGGAGACGATTCCCCCGGCCTGCGGGCGCGGCTTGCGGTGGAGGAGGGAGACCGCGTGCTGCGCGGCCAGCTCCTCTTCGAGGATCGCGTCCGGCCCGGGATCCGCTACACGGCTCCCGGCGCCGGGCGCGTCGCGGCGATCTTCCGGGGGCCCCGCCGCGCGCTGCGCTCCGTGGTGATCCAGCTCTCCGACAGCGAGCGGGCGCGGCGGCCCTCGGACTCGGAGTATGCGGCCTTCGAGGCCTGGAGGCCCGGGAATCCCGAGGCTTGGAGCGCTGCGGACGTGCGCGCCCTGCTGGTCGAGTCGGGCCTCTGGGCGAGCCTGCGCCAACGGCCCTACAGCCAGGTGCCCGCGCCGGGGTCCTCTGCGGACGCCCTGTTCGTGACCGCCATCGATACCAACCCTCACGCCCCGGACCCGCAGGTGATCGTGCACGCGGCCCGCGACGTCTTCCAGCGCGGCCTGCGCCTGCTGGCGGGGCTCTGCGACGGTCCGACCTATCTGTGCGTCGCCGAGGGCTCCGAGATCCCGGCCCACGTGGATGCACCGGTCCGCGTCGAGCAGTTCCGCGGCCCTCACCCGGCCGGAAACCCCGGCGTCCACATCCATCGGCTCGCCCCTGTCTCGCGGCGGCGAACCGTCTGGCACCTGGGCTACCAGGACGTGATCGCCGTCGGCCGGCTCTTCCGCAGCGGGCGCCTGCCCGTGGAGCGGATCGTCTCGCTCGGCGGACCGCCGGTGGCCCGGCCGCGTCTGCTGCGGACCCGGCTCGGGGCCTGCATCGCGGAGCTCGTCCGCGGCGAGCTGCGCGACGAAGCTGCCGAGGTGCGCCTCCTCTCCGGATCGGTCCTGTCGGGGAAGCGGGCCGTGGGCGACGAGTTCGGCTTCCTGGGGCGCTATCACGTGCAGGTCAGCGCGCTCGCCGAGGGCCGCGAACGGCGGCTACTCGGCTGGGCCGCACCCGGTGGGAGGCACTTCTCGATGCTCCCGGTCTTCGCCTCCCGCCTGCTCCGTCGCACGAGCTTCGATCTCACCACCGCCGCCAACGGATCCCGACGGCCCATCATGCCCATGGGGACCTACGAGCGCGTGCTGCCCATGGACATCCTCGCCACCTACCTGCTGCGTGCGCTGGTGGTGGGCGACCTCGAGCGCGCTGAGGAGCTCGGTGCGCTCGAGCTCGACGAGGAGGATCTCGCTCTCTGCACCTTCGTCTGCCCCGGCAAAACCGACTTCGGCCCCTATCTCCGCAGGAACCTCGAGCGCATCGAGAAGGAAGGCTAGCGTGAAGCCCCTCCGCGAGCGGATGGACCGGCTCTCGTCGCACTTCGCACCGGGCGGCCGCTTCGAGAGGTTCGGCCCGGTGTGGGAGGCGCTCGACACCCTCGCCTATACGCCCGGCGAGGTCACGCGGACCGGTTCCCACGTGCGCGACGGCCTCGATTACAAGCGGCTGATGACGGTCGTCGTGATCGCGCTCCTGCCCTGCTTCGCGATGGCCGTCTTCAACACGGGCTACCAGGCCAGCCTGGCGCTACAGGCCGGGGCCACGCCGCTCGACGACTGGCAGAACGCGGTCTACCAGTGGCTTGGCGGCAGCTACGACCCGGGTTCCATGCTGTGGTGCGCGCTGCTCGGCGCCCTCTACTTCCTGCCGGTCTACGCGGTGGCGATGGCTGCCGGGCTCGGCATCGAGCTGCTCTTCGCCGTGGTGCGCAAGCACGCGGTGAGCGAGGGGTTCTTCGTGACCGGCGCGCTGATTCCGCTGATCCTGCCGCCGACGATCCCGCTCTGGCAGGTGGCGCTCGGCACCGTGGTGGGTCTGGTCTTCTCCAAGGAGGTCTTCGGCGGGACGGGCATGAACTTCCTGAACCCGGCGCTGGTGTGCCGGGCCATCCTCTTCTTCGCCTACCCGGCGGAGATCAGCGGCGACGCACCGTGGATCGCCGCCGACTTCGTCGGCGTGGACGGCTTCAGCGGCGCCACGCACCTGGCCCGGGCCGCCGCCACACCGGGGGCGCTGGACGGGGCTTCGTTCGGGAATGCGTTCCTGGGCCTGGTTCCCGGCTCCATGGGGGAGACGTCGGCGCTGGCCTGCCTGCTGGGCGCGATCGTGCTGCTGGTGACCGGCATCGGCTCCTGGCGCATCATGGCCGGCGTGGTGATCGGGACCGTGCTGCTCTCGCTGCTCCTGAACCAGGCGGGCTCCGACACCAACCCCATGTTCGGCGTGCCCTTCTGGTGGCACATGGTGCTGGGCGGCTGGGCGCTGGGTACCGTCTACATGGCCACCGACCCGGTGAGCTCCAGCTACACCGACGGCGGACGCTGGCTCTACGGGATCGGCATCGGCGCCCTCTGCGTACTGATCCGCTGCGTGAACCCGGCCTACCCCGAGGGCATGATGCTGGCGATCCTGTTCATGAACATGTTCGCGCCGCTGATCGATCACTTCGCGATCCGGCGCAACGTGGCGCGGAGGCTGGCCCGCAGTGGAGCGTAGTGCGCGTCACACGATCGTGTTCACGGCCACGCTGTGCCTGGTCTTCTCGCTGCTGGTCTCGTCGGTGTCGGTGGCCCTGCGCGACCGCCAGGAGGAGAACCGGCGCCTGGGCCGGATCAAGAACGTGCTGGCGGTGGCCGGGATCATGGGACCCTCGGAGCGACTCTCTCGCGCGGAGATCCAAGCTCGTTTCGACGCAGGCGTCGTGCCGCGGGTGGTGGAGCTGGCCAGCGGCCGCTACCTGGACGACGTCGACCCGCTGGCCTTCGATCCACGCAGGGCCGCGCGCGACCCCGAGCAGAGCCGTCCTGCGCAGGCGAACCCCGCCAAGGTGCGCCGCGTTCCCCACCAGACACTGGTCTTCCTGCTGGTGGAGGACGGCCGCGTCCAGGGCATCATCCTGCCGGTCGAGGGCTACGGACTCTGGTCGACGCTCTACGGGTACCTGGCACTGGAGGCCGACGCGCGCACGATCCGGGGGCTCACCTTCTACGAGCACGGCGAGACGGCCGGGCTGGGCGGCGAGGTGGACAACCCGCGCTGGAAGGCGCTGTGGGCGGGTCGGCTGGCCTTCGACGAGGCCTGGCAGCCGGCCATCCGCGTGGTGAAGGGCCGCGCCGGGCCGCCACTGGAGGATCCCTACGAAGTGGACGGCATCTCGGGAGCGACCCTGACCGCCAACGGCGTGACCCATCTGCTGCACTTCTGGCTCGGAGAGCACGGCTTCGGCAACTACCTGGCGGAGTACCGCCGAGAGTTGGGGGAGGGATGAGCAAGCCGCGCGAGGTCCTGCTGGACCCGTTGATCGACAACAACCCCATCGGGCTTCAGGTGCTCGGGATCTGCTCGGCGCTGGCCGTGACCACCAAGCTCGAGACCGCCGTGGTCATGAGTGCGGCGGTGCTGTTCGTGATGGTCGGGTCCTCGGTAACCGTGAGCCTGCTGCGCACGCTGATCCCGTCGAGTGTCCGGATCATCACGCAGCTCACCATCATCGCCTCGCTGGTGATGATCGCCGATGAGGTGCTGAAGGCCTACCTCTACGACATCAGCCTGCAGCTCTCGGTCTTCGTGGGCCTGATCATCACCAACTGCATCATCATGGGACGCTGCGAGGCCTTCGCCATGCAGAACGGCCCCTGGCCCAGCTTCCTGGACGCCGTGGGCAACTCCGCCGGCTACGGGCTGGTGCTCTTGCTGGTAGCCGCGTTGCGCGAGCTGCTTGGAAGCGGGCGGCTGCTCGGCGTCGTCGTCCTGCCCGTCGTCTCGGAAGGGGGCTGGTACGTCCCCAATGGATTGATGGCATTGGCTCCGGCCGCGTTCATCCTGATCGGCTGCTTCATCTGGGTGGTGCGCAGCGTGAAGCCGGAGCAGGTGGAGGAGGAGTTCTATGTGGGAGCACTACCTGAGCCTGGCTACGAAGGCGATCTTCGTTGAGAACGTAGCTCTCGCCTTCTTTCTGGGGATGTGCTCGTTCCTGGCCGTTTCGCGCCGGGTGGAGACGGCGCTGGGGCTCGGCCTCGCCGTCGTGTTCGTGATGGCGCTGACCGCGCCGCTGAACCAGTTCCTCTACCAGCACCTGCTGGAGGAAGGCGCCCTCGCCTGGCTGCCCGGCGGCGAGAGCGTGAACCTCTCCTTCCTAACCTACCTGGTGCTGATCGGCACCATCGCGGCCACGGTGCAGAGCGTGGAGATGGTGATCGACCGCTTCGCGCCGGCCCTGTACGGCTCCTTGGGGGTGTTCCTGCCGCTGATCGCGGTGAACTGCGCGATCCTCGGCGGCTCGCTCTTCCTGGTGCGCCGCAGCTACACGCTGGGCGAGGCCACCGTGTTCGGGATCGGCTCCGGCGTGGGGTTCGCGCTGGCCATCGTGGCCCTGGCCGCCGTGCGCGAGCGGCTGCGCTACAGCGACGTCCCGCCGGCTCTCCGGGGGCTCGGGATCACCTTCATCACCGTGGGCCTGATGGCGATCTGCTTCATGGCGTTCTCGGGGATCCAGCTGTGAACGCAGCCGGGCCCGACGCCGCTCCGGGAGGCCGGCCGTGACCACGGTCCTGTTCGGCGTGCTCGCCTTCACCCTCACCATCGTGGCGCTCACGGTGGTGCTGCTGGTGGTGAAGGCGCGGATCGCACCCGGCGGCAAGGTGAAGATCTCCATCAACGACGACCCCGAGCGGGCCCTGGAGGTCGATTCCGGGGAGACGCTCCTGGCCACGCTGAGCGGCCAGGGGATCTTCATCCCCTCCGCCTGCGGCGGGAAGGGAACCTGCGGGGTGTGTCGCTGCCGTGTCCGCTCGGGCGGCGGCGCGCTGCTGCCGACCGAGGTCTCCCACATCAAGCCGCGCGAGGCGCGCGCGGGCTTCCGGCTCGCCTGCCAGGTGAAGGTGAAGGAAGACCTCGCGATCGAGCTGCCGCCGGAGGTATTCGAGGTCCGGCGCTGGACCTGCCGCGTGCGCTCCAACCACAACGTGGCCACCTTCATCAAGGAGCTGATCCTCGAGCTTCCGCAAGGCGAGGAGGTGCCGTTCCGGGCCGGCGGCTACGTGCAGATCGAGTGCTCGCCCCACGAGGTCCGCTACCGCGACTTCGAGATCGCGGAGGAGTACGCGGCGGACTGGGAGCGGCTGGACCTCCGGCGGCTCGTGTCGCGCGTGGACGAGCCGGTGAGCCGCGCCTACTCGATGGCCAACTACCCGGGCGAGAAGGGGATCATCATGCTGAACGTGCGCATCGCCTCGCCTCCGCCGAATCTGCCGGACGTTCCTCCCGGCCAGGTTTCCTCGTGGATCTTCGGCCTGCGACCCGGCGGCGAGGTAGTGATCTCCGGGCCCTACGGCGAGTTCTTCGCGCGCGAGACCGACCGGGAGATGTGCTTCCTGGGCGGAGGCGCCGGCATGGCGCCGATGCGCTCGCACATCTTCGATCAGTTCCAGCGGCTCCACACCAAGCGGAAGGTGACCTTCTGGTACGGCGCCCGCTCGCTCCGCGAGGCCTTCTACGTGGAGGACTTCGACGCCCTCGCCCGCGAGAACGAGAACTTCGAGTGGCACCTGGCCCTGTCCGAGCCGCTTCCCGAAGACCGCTGGACGGGCCACACGGGCTTCATCCACCAGATCCTCTACGACAACTACCTGAAGGACCACGCCGCCCCCGAGGACGTGGAGTACTACTTGTGCGGGCCGCCCATGATGATCGAGGCGTGCAGGAAGATGCTGGACGAGCTGGGGGTGGAGCCCGAGGACATCCTGTTCGATGACTTCGGGGAGTAGCGGCCGTCCGCAGGTCCTGACGCCTCGCGCGCGGCGGCTGCTGCCGCTGTTCCTGCTGGTGCTGCTGGCCTTTGCCGTTCGCCAGCTGTGGTGGCTGGCGGCGGAGGAGTCCGTGATCGGCGGGCCGACCATGGGCACCACCTGGTCGGTGCGCCTGGACTCCCGGGATCGCACGCGCGAAGACCTGGCGCAGGCGCGAGCCGCGATCCAGGCGAGCCTGGCACGGGTGGACCAGCTGATGTCCACCTGGTTCAACCGCCACGCCTCCACCGATCCCTTCCCGCTCTCGGCCGAGACGTTCCAGGTGCTCGAGCTGGCGCGGCAGGTGGGCGAGCGCACGGACGGTGCCTTCGACGTCACGGTGAAGCCGCTGGTGGCCGCCTGGGGCTTCGGCGCCGGAGCGCGCGCGCCGGGCCACGGCCCGGACGCGACGGAGCTGGCGGCGCTGCGCCAGCGCGTGGGTCTAGACCTCCTCGAGCTGGATGCGGCCGGGGGCACGGTCCGCAAGCGGCGCCCCGATGTCGAGTGCGATCTGTCGGCCATCGCCAAGGGCTTCGCCGTGGACCAGGTGGTTCGCTCCCTGGAGGCCCTCGGCTGGGATGCCTTCCTGGTCGAGGTGGG
>JAFDET010000167.1 GCA_019310195.1 Deltaproteobacteria bacterium | reverse complement strand
CTGGACAGGGCCAGCTTCACCGGCGCCTCGTACCCCGGCGTCAGCCGCTTGTACGAGTTCGTCGTGGGGTTGGTGAAGGCGGCCAGGGCCCGCGAGTGCTTGAGGATGCCGCCGATGTAGTGCAGGCCCATTTCCGAGAGACCGGCGTAGCCGCTCCCCGCAAACAGGGGCTTTCCATCCTTCCAGATGGACTGATGGCAGTGCATCCCCGAACCGTTGCCCTCGAAGACCGGCTTGGGCATGAAGGTCACGCTCTTGCCGGCCGCACGGGCCACCTGCTTGATTACGTACTTGTACTTGCACAGCTGGTCGGCCATGGAGCGCAGCGGGCTGAAGACCATGTCGATCTCCGCCTGACCCGCCGTGGCCACCTCGTGGTGCTGGGCCTCCACCTGGATGCCCAGCTTCTGCAGCACGAGCACCATCTCGCTGCGCAGGTCCTGGAAGTGGTCGATGGGCGGCGTCGGGAAGTAGCCCTCCTGGGCCCGGGGCTTGAACCCCAGGTTTCCGCCGTCCTCCTCGCGACCGGTGTTCCACGAGCCCTCGATGGAGTCCACGCTGTAGAAGCTGTGGTCGGGGCCGGTGCTGAACCGTGCGTCGTCGAAGATGAAGAACTCGGCCTCGGGCCCGAAGTAGGCGGTGTCGCCGATCCCGGACTGCTTGAGGTAGTTCTCCGCCTTCGTCGCGATGTAGCGCGGGTCGCGCGAGTAGCGCTCCCGCGTGATCGGATCCACGATGTCGCACATCAGCACCAGCGTCGGGTGCTGGAAGAAGGGATCCATGAAGGCGGTCTCGGGGTCCGGGATCATGAGCATGTCGCTCTCGTTGATCGACTGCCAGCCCCGGATCGACGAGCCGTCGAAGCCCTGGCCGTCTTCGAACGTGTCCTCATCGATGAAGTCGATGGGGTACGAGCAATGCTGCCAGGTTCCGGGCCAGTCGATGAACCGCAGGTCCACCATGACGGCGTCGTTCTTCTTCGCGTACTGCAGAGCTTCTTTGGCGTTCATGGGAACGTCTTCGTCCTTCTCTGGTTGGGGGTAGGGGGTGCGCAGGAGCTCGTGCTAGACCGCGTCGGGCCCGCGCTCGCCCGTGCGGATTCGGATCACCTCTTCCATGGGGCTCACGAAGATCTTGCCGTCGCCGATCCGGCCCGTGTTGGCCGCCTCGACGATCGCTGCGACCGCCTTGTCCGCCATCTCCTCTGCGACGGCGATCTCGATCTTGATCTTGGGCAGGAAGTCCACGACGTACTCGGCGCCGCGGTAGAGCTCGGTGTGGCCCTTCTGGCGGCCGAATCCCTTTACTTCCGTCACGGTCATGCCCTGGATGCCGACGGCGTTCAAGGCATCCTTGACTTCGTCGAGCTTGAAGGGCTTGATGATTGCCTCGACCTTGCGCATCGGGCTCTCCTCTCCTGGCTGTTGGGTCCGGCCGTGCCGCATTCGGAGACCGCCCGATGTGCGGTCCCGGCACTGTGCGGGAGCCGGCACACGGTATCACGTCCTCCAGCCGCGTCGGTACTCCGGCCGTTGCCCCCTACCTTTCAACCCTCGTGCCATCCCCGCGAGCCCGGAGAGGCCGTTTCATGGCCCCGGAGGCCCGGGCGAGCCACTCCTGCACACCGGGTGGGCAGCATCCTGCCCACGTCGTGTGCAACTCGGCACAGACCAGGGCTGCCGCGCGCCGTCGGGCCTTGCGGCGGGTCGGAACGCCACTTGCAACCGCGTGGAGCCATGGAGCCCTTGCACGCCGAGCAGCCCGCAGCGCCCGACCTGACCGAAGCCTTCGAGCGGGTCCTGGCCGAGGCCGAGGGCCAGGGCCGCCGGCTCGGTCTGCGGGACTGGGTGGACCTGGCCGAGGGCTGGCGGATCCAGCAGGCCCTGCGCGAGGCCCGCGGCAATCGCTCCGCGGCCGCCCGCCAGCTGGGCATCGGCCGCCGCACCCTCTACGCCAAGATGCACAAGCTGGGGCTCTGATCGGGACTCGGGCATCCCCTGCGGCGATGTCCTCGCGCGAAGGGGATGCCCGAGTCCCGATCAGAGGAAGAAAGAAAGGGGCGTGGCACGAAGTGCCACGCCCCTTTTGTGTTCCCGTACCGGCTGACGCCTAGAAGGTGTAGATGACCTCGGCGCCGACCAGGACCTGGTCCGTTGCGCTCTCCGTCTGCCCGCTTCCCGGCACTCCGCGCGTGGCGTTGTTGCTCTTCAGGAACTCATTCTGACCGCCGGTGGACCGGTCCCAGCGGACCTCGCCCCGAACCATCAGGTTGGTCGTAAGCAGGTAGTCGACCGTCCCCGTGAGACCGAAGACCTCGAACTCTTCGCTCCCAACGGCCTCGATGTCCACGAACTCGATCCGAGTCGAAAGGCCCAGTCGGTCCGTCAGCGCATAGCGACCGGCGGCGGCGATACCCCAGCCAGTGATGTCGCCACTGGACTGACCCGAACCGCAGTTGTTGCACTCGTTCTTCATCCAGTCGACGTTGGCCCAGGTCGACAGCTTCTCGTTCGGATCCCACGTCAATACGAAGTCGAGGATGGTCTCCTGGTCACCCGAGGCCGTGTCGATCCCCCGACCGCTGTCCGAGTCGCCGGTCGTGCCGTTGAACGATGCGAACATCGCGTCGTTGATCTGGTGACCCACCTGCCAGACGAACGCCTTGTCGTTGTTCAGGTCGACGTCGCGCGACGTAAACGAACGCGTCTCGTTCACGAAACCGACCGAGGTCGTCCCGCCCTCCCAGAACGAAGCTGTCGCCAGGATGCCCGTGTTCGTGATCGGCTGGAACAGGTTGAACAAGTTGCCGCGGGTGATGTTGAAGTTGCCCGTGGCCTGGGTCACTTCCGCACCGATCAGGGTCGCGAACTTCCCGAACTTGAACTCCACACCTTCGCCGATGGGAGCCAGGTACTGGATGTAGGCCTGGAACAGGTGGAAGTCGGTCGAGCCGCCGGAGAACCCGTCGTTCCCACCGGCCGCGAGCTCACCGGTCTTGCCGACCAGGAAGTCGAGCCGAAAGCCCGCGCGCTGGTCCGCGCTGACCGGGCGCTCCATGCCCATCCACACCTGGTCCACGCTGAACGAGTTGTGGTCCCCGTGGAACGGCGCCAGGGGCCCGACGCCACGTCCGGCGTTCATGCCACCGAGGTCCTGGCCCTCGATTCCGTCGAACCCGCGGGTGTTCCACATGTAGCTGGCTGCAATCCAGCCCTCGAACTCGATCGAGCAGAAGAAGCAGTCGCCCGGTGCGGCCGCTGCCGCCGGAGCCCGGCGCTCCGCATCCCGCAGCTTGTCTTCCATGCGCTTCATGCGCTGCTGCATGATCTGCATCTGCTCGCGCATGTCCGCGTCGGACATGTCGTCGGCGCTCGCGACCACCGGCGTGGTCGCAAAGGCGACCAGGACCAGCGCTGCAATCCAACGAACGGAACGCATTTCTATACCCCCCTGAAAGGTTCCCTACGGTTGCTGCGCAGTCCGGGAACGAACTACCGCGCAGGTTTTCGTACGGTCTATTCAGCTGTCAGGGGGGTAACGCCGAGCTCATCACTCACTGGCGTTGCTGGAAACCTGACGTATCCGGGGCACTTCGGCAAGTCCACCCCGACAGCTTCAGGTTCGGTTCAGAAAGCAAACGGCGTGCCACATCGAAACCGATGCAGGACGCTCGAATGGATTCCGCGGTGGGGAAACTGCCTGTTGAAGTGTCAGCCGCTGACGCGACCTTGAGCAGCAGCATCGAGATGGCGCCACAGGTTGCGCTCGTCCAGGTAGGTGAGCGTGTTCGGGCACAGGTCGCCCAGCTCCTGGCGGCACTCGGCGAGCCGCACCAGGTCTTCGACGGTGTCCACGTCGAAGCTCGCCTCCAGGAACCGGGTGGAAAGCCCCCTTCGAGCTGCACTCGAGCGTGTGTCTTCCGCCACAGTCCGCGTACTCATCGCGTGCTCGAAGAGGCCGGGCACCGGCCTGGCCACGCCGACCAGGCTGTAGCCGCCGTCGCGATCCGGAAGGATGACCACGTCGTCCTCGGACAGGGCGTCCAGCGCCGCGCTGATCTGTACGGGCGCCAGTACGGGACTGTCACTGCCGCGCAGCAGAACGGGCCCCACCCCGGCGGCAGCCGCCTCGCCGAGCGCCCACTCCATGCGCGCCGCCAGGCTTCTTCCGCACTGCGCCACCACCCGAAACGGCGCGGGCGCCTCGCGCGCCAGCTCCATCGCGGCGCGGCCCGGATGCAGCGCCAGCACCGCCTCCAGATCCAGCTCGCGCGCGGCGCTGGCGCTGACGGCCAGCACGTCCTGCAGCATGCACGCGTAGAACTCGGCCGCCTCGGCGATGCTGAAGGGCGGCGCCAGCCGCGTCTTCACCGCGCCGGGAAGCGGCTGCTTGGCGAAGACGACGAGGCGCCCACGACTCACAGGGCGCCTGTGACGAAGGGCAGGGCTGCCACGCGAGCGACGCGACCCTCGACGTCTACGGCCGTGCCGGCCTGATCGTGGGGACGCTGCACGTAGCCCAGGGCGATGGCGCCCGCCGGGTTGGAGTGCGTGACGCTGGTGACCTCGCCCACGCGCCGGCCCTCCACCTGGATCGGCGTGCCGATCGGCGGGAGCTCGCCCGCCTCGAGCCGAAGGCCCACCAGCAGATGCTTGACCTGGCCCCGGCTCGCGATGCGCGCGATCACCTCCTGGCCCGTGTAGCAACCCTTGGTGGTGGAGACGCAGTCGTCGAGCCGCGCCTCGGGGGGCAGCACCTCTTCGTCCAGCTCCGCACCCTGCCGCGGCCGGCCCGACTCGATGCGCAGCACGTCGAGGGTGTCGGCGCCGGCGTCGACCAGACTCCGTTCGCGGCCGGCCTCGGCCAGAGCCGAACGCACGCCTTCGAGCGCCGCTGCGGGCACGAAGAGCTGCACAGAACGCTCGCCGCTCCATCCGAAGCGCGCCGTCACTGCACCGGCCGCGTCCAGCGCCGGGCGGGCGGCGTCCAGGATCGCATCGGCTGCGGGGCCCTCCAGGCCGAGCCGCCGCCACGCGTCGCTCACGTCGCGCAGGGTGACGTCGTCGGCAATCACGTACTTCTCCAGGCGGGCAATGACCTCGCCCAACACGTCGCGCTGCAGCTCCAGCCAGAAGCCGTCGGGCCGGGCCACCACATGCAGCTCCGCAATGATGCGCCCGATGGGCGTGAGCAGCAGGGCGTGGACGTGCGCGCCTTCCGTGTCGGGCTCGAGCGCCGCCACATCCGCAGTGATCATTCCGTTCAGCCAACGAAGCGCATCGCCCCCGCCGACGTGCACCACGCCCCGATGATCCAGGGCGAACAGACCCGCCCCACGACGCACGGCGTCGGCACGGTCGGCCGCCGCGCTCACGAGGCGCTGCGCTCCGGCAGCGCGCCGTAGAGCTCGCGGGCGCGTTCCGCCTGGGCGGAGCGCCACTCGTCGTAGCGAGCCAACGCGGCGTCGTACTCGTCCTCCTTGTCGATGTCGACGGCGCAGCCGCCGCACGAGGTGATCACCAGCCGGAAGCTCGAGCGAAGCAGCCGGCTGACGCAGTCCTCCACCTTGCTGGTCGGCACCCAGCTGCGGATGCGATCGGCCACGCGGCGCAGCCCCAATCGGTCCAGGATCGACGCCACGTGCAGGAGTCCGTAGTAGAACGCGATGCCCAGCCCGCCGGACTCGGAGCGCACGATGCGCCAGCCCAGGGCCAGCATGTTGCCCAGCTGCTTCTGGTGGCGGTGCTCGTACATCTCCTGGATGTAGTGGCGGTTGACCAGGCTCCCCACGCGCACCAGGTGCAGGTTGCTCTGGCGCACGCGGCCCTCGCTGATGTTGAAGTAGATGGGGTGGATTCCGGGCTGGCCGGGCGCGGCGGGGTAGAAGGGCGCCACCGAGTGCTCCTCGACGAAGCCGACGGCGTAGACGCACTGCCGGGACAGCGCCTTGCGCACGAAGTCGGAGATCTCGCCCGGGGTGGCGAACGGCAGGTCACCGGAGAGGTAGAGCACCGGCACCCGGCGGTCGGCCTCGCTCTCCGGATCGCGGCCGTCCGGAGGCGCCCCCGGCAGGACCCGCCGGTAGGTCTCCCAGCAGTTCTCGTACAGGTTGCGGAACTGCTCCACCACGTGGACGGGCTTGCGCAGGCTCTCCCCCAGCGGGGCCAGGGCCTGCTCCAGGCGCCGGGCGTCCCCGATCACCCAGATCGCCGAGATCTCGGGCACGTCCTGGAGCGCCGCCACCACGTGGGCCACCAGGGCCCGGCCGTCCAGCTCCAGGAAGACCTTGCTCTCCCCCCGCACCGCACGCGCAGCACCGCGGTCCCCGGCCGTGACCACGGCGGGCACCTGCTCCGTGCGCGCGGCTTCCTGGGGGGGCACCATGCGGTCGATTCTAGTCGCTTCGAAGGGCGCCGGACCCCCCGCTGCTGGGGGCGCCGCAGCGCCGGGAGGCCGCGCCATCCGAGCTCAGAGACTGCTGGACGGGCTGGTCTTCTCCAACCTCTGGGTGGCCGCGGCTGCGGGCGCCCTCGCGGCGGCTGTCGGCCGGGTCCTGAGCGGGCGGCCGGACCCCCTGGCCGCGGCTCTGGCCTTCTGCGGCACCCTGGCCGTATACGGCTGGGACCGGCTCCGCGACGTCGAGCGCGACCGGTCCACGGCACCCGAGCGGAGTCGCTTCGTCACCCGCCACCGGCACGCGCTGACGGCGCTGAGCGGGGCGGGCCTGGCCGGCGCTGTGGGCCTGGCTCCGGCGTTGGGCTCGCGCGGGCTTGCCCTGGTGGGCGCGGTGGCCGCGCTGGCCCTCGCCCATCCCTTCCTGAAGCGCATCCCCTTCACCAAGGCGGCCTACCTGACAGCGGCCTGGCTGGCGGTGGTGGTGGGCGTACCCGCGCTGCGGGCCGGCGGCGGTCCGCTGGCGGCCGTCGTCGGTGTGCTGGGTCCCGCGCTCGCGGCCAATGCCATCGCCTCCAGCGTGCGCGACGGCGAGGGCGGGTCGGCTCGCGTCGGCCGGCGGACCGCGCTGGCGCTGGCAGTGGCTCTGGCGGTGGCCGGCTGCGCCGCGGCGCTGGCGGGAC